>DASVHD010000022.1 GCA_036382775.1 bacterium
AAACGGCAAGCGTGGGGAAATCATTCAGAGGCGAACAGAAAAACTGGCTCTGGCCAGGGTCAAACGGTCGGAATATTATAACCAATTTTCCACCTTAAATCCGACCCCTGTTTTGTCCGATTCCCGCTGAACCAGTACACAGACCCACATTAATAGGTTTGCACTCCTATATAAGGAGATTCTCATTATATTACTGATTCTATCATTATGTACGGCATGGACCTTGGAAGTAGTTACTTCAGAGACTAATATAGATTGGCCTAAAATAGCTGTTGATTCATCAGGGAATCCCTATATTCTCACATCTAAAGACAGAACCATTGTTCCTCCAATATTGTCTTATTTAATTCTACATAATAAAAATAATGGAGATTGGGTTGCTGATACATTTGAAGTAAATGCAGAAGAGACTTACGATGCTGATCTAGCGATTGATAACAAGGACCGCATTTGGTGTATTTATCGTTCGTATGATGAAATTGATTCAATCTGGTATTTGATCGTTGCATGTAAAAATACAACGGGTTGGTTAAAAGACACCGTTGAGAGCAGGCTTTATGGACAATCCTATAGTTTTGACTGGATTTCAATAGCCGTCGATTCTTCCGGTTCACCCCATATTGCATATGACTGTTGGACTAATTATTACCCCAATCATGCTGGTTATTATGCTTTTTTCGACGGACTGACTTGGCATAAAGAAATTATTGATAGTGGTTATAATTTCAGTATGGTAGGTTACTGCTGTGCGCTTGACATTGATGCTCGAAACCATCCGCACATTAGTTATTTTTGGCATAATCCCGGCATGGGAATTGCCCGAGTAATGCATGCTGTAAAAAATGACAGTACTTGGTATTATGAGTCAGTGGATTCCATAAACTCCGTCAGTTTGGGAACGACATCGATTAGAGTAGACACTGCTGATCGTGTTGGAATCGCCTACAAAGATCCAAATACTTATCAGATGAAGTATGCTTGGCATGATGGTTTAATTTGGTATATTGATACGGTGGAATCTGTGGGTGGCATTAGGGCTCAAAAGGCATTGGATATGGATTCTCTCGGCAAACCTTATATTGTTTATAATAACACTGTCGCCTACAAAGATTCAACAGGATGGCACTATACCCCTTTGCCGGCGCTCGTTCCACCGCTTACGCAATATGCACCTGGTGCTCTACGCATAAGTCATGGTGGCTTAATCCACTTATCAAGACTTGCTACTAATGATGACTACACTTATCGTGAGATAAACTATATATATGGCACTCCGACGGTAATCGAAGAAAATAATCATATTGTTAGAAATGTTCGATATGCAATGTCTTGTTCCCCAAACCCATTTAAAGTAAGTACGAAGATACGCTTTCAATTTGGTTCAGTAATAGATGGTGATTTAAACCATAAAGTCAGCTTGAATATTTACGATATATCTGGACGGTTAGTTAATACACTCATTAATGATCACCTGCAGAATGGTTGTTACAGTTTAACTTGGAATGGTCGGGATGAAAAAAACTATGATGTGAGCAGTGGAATCTATTTTTGTGAATTGAAAACCATGTCCTTCAGTAAAACAATTAAACTTATTATTCTTCGATAGCTTTATCATCATAACAACTACTCGGCCTTCGGTATTTTTCACCTCATTTGTGCCATGTTGCGACTGAAATACACAGTAATGCACCGTAGTCCACCGTAAGGAAATTGTGAGCAAATAGGGTAGGGGTCAGAATGGAAATATTTTTATGAAATTATTAAATGCTATGAAATGCAGTGTAGAACGCGCTCTATCGCGCAGACGCTGAATCTGTCAGCGTTTAACTAATCACTATTATCTAGCATCAAACAACAGTTTTTACTGGGCGGTAATGGACTTGTTAGCAGCCGCGTCTTTTGCGGCACGGAAATCCCATTTCCTCGTGTCAAAGAAAAATATGTAGAAATGGGAAACCAGTCTCGATAACGATCGCTTATTTTAGAACCTGCGACACGAGATAGAAGTGGGCGGTACTGGACTTGAACCAGCGACCTTCGGTATGTGAGACCGACGCTCTTTTGCGGATACCCCAAAACCCCTGGAATAGCGGCAGTTTTTGAGGAATGAAAAGTCTCATGTCCGATTTGTGCCATGTGTATACGATAACAAATACAGCTTTTAAAAACAAAATTTTTATCATTTTATCGATATTATTTTTCCGACCGAGTGAAATCCATTTGTGCTAAGTTGTATGAAGTAAATGCCTGTCGGTAAATCGGATGCAGAAAAATCAAGGCGTTGTTTTCCAGCGGTTATATCGTTTTTAAATAATTCCTTTATTAACCGACCTGTTATGTCGTAAAGCTCGATGGCAATTTGGGATTTATTTGCTAAACTGAATTCAATTGTAAAATTATTTCTCACAGTGGTCGGATATATCGTCATAATCGGTTGACTCGCGCCAACCGGCATCGCATTCTGGCTTTGCGGACCGCCACTCCCGCCTGACGCTCTCTCGTATTGGTGCAGGACAAATGCGCTGCCGACGGCCCTGTTGCCATAAATCTTGATGTTTATCATGCTGTCGGTATAAAAATTATAGGGCACTAATTTTTTGAGAAAAAAGCGAAAAAAACGGCTGCCATTAATTGTAAACTTTCACACCTTAAATCTTCCGATATTTCAATAGTTATTTTATACTATTAAGCAATGTTGATATTTTTGTAAACTTTTGACTTTGATACTAACAAAAGATGAGATTGCTTCGCACGAGGCTTGCTCGCAATGACAAATGGAAGGATGGGATTGCTTCCCCGTATCAAGTATGGGGCAGGCTATACTGCGCTCCTCGCAATGACAGGGAGAAAGATGAGATTGCTTCGCACGAGGTTTGCTCGCAATGACCCCGATTAGATGCTTTGCATCTAACGGGGCAGGCAGAGGGAGGGATGAAAAAGCGGGAAACCAGCGATCTTCGGTATATGAGACAAACGCTCTACTTTCTGAACCGTCCGATCTTTAGGACCTTCGCGATGTTGGCGTTTTTATCGATCACCGGTTCGATCACCGGGCAAAAAGGCAGCTGCCATTAATTGTAAACTTTCACACCTCATATCTTCCGATATTTCAATAGTTATCATATATTAATAAGTAATATTGATATTTTTGTAAACTTTTGACTTGACTCGATAGATCATTTATATATTATTGAAAGTATGATAAGTAATTCTGTATACACCAATGAAAGCATATTAAATGCTTCTATGTCCATCAGGATAATGGTATGAGTTTTAAGGTTCGTTTACGGGGTGAAGACCTCTATCATCATATTTATGCCTGGGGGAATGACCGGCATGCTGTATTTAAGGGACCGGATCACTACCGCATGTACTTGTATTTCCTTAATAAATATTCAACATCATTCAATCTGGATATTATCGCCTATGCGTTGATGGAATGGCATGTTCACCTGTTCGTATATGACCGGTTGAATCATATCTCCGATTTCATGATGAAACTGCATGGTGATTATGCCCAATACTTCAACAAAGATGCAAAACGGATCGGCCATGTCTTTGGTGGGCGCTATAACAACAAGCTGGTGGTCAATGACTTATACGGCAAATGGTTAACGCGGTATATCCACCGGCAGGCAGTCGAGGCGAAATTAGTGGACAATCCTAAGGAATATCAATGGACAAGTTACCGTGTTTATTTGGGTCTGGGAAAAAGCAAGTTCTTAAAGCCAGACGTAATCTTAGAACAATTCGGTAGCAATGCGGACAATTGGTTAGTTGCACGGCAAGCCTATGAAGAGTTTGTCTTAACCGATGATGATGGACCAATTGATTGGGGAAAGCGGGTATTTAAGGTCCTTACTCCGGCTCGAATCATAGATCTAGCTTGCCGGGAATTGAAGGTTGAGCGTTCGTTATTAATGAAACCGCAGGGGATAGCCGAACGTCGGCTGCGTCATAAAGCAATAAAACTTTTGTTCGAGAAGTATGAAATCAGAGCGTCGCAGGTTGCTCAAATATTTAGTATGTCCCGGATGGCAATTTCGAAAATAGTAAACAACGTCCAGTAGTAAGCAATGCAAATAATACAATAATAAAGATGAGATTGCTTCGCTCCGTTCGCAATGACAGCGGAGATGGGTTCAATCTACTTTCTGAACCTTCCGATCTTTAAGACTTTCGCGATGTTGGCGTTTTTGTCGATCACCGGTTCGATTACGGGTTTGGTCGCGGTCAAAAGCGTGGATACGCCCGGCCCGTGGCCGGCAAAGCGGCAGTCGCCGTGGATGACGATGCCGATCGTTATCGCGCCTTCGCGGAAACTACGACCGTAAAGGTTGTCATGGTCCATCAATGCGACGAAATCACCGAACCGCAGTTTGTCAAACCCGTGTTTCCTTATATAATTGCGGTCCGTGGTCATGATGTCGTAATCGCCCGAGCCCATCATGATGGCACCGGTGCCTGATCCCATGAGTTCCGCCGGGATCCTGGCGGTGACCGGGACTCGGATTCTTTCGCCCTTCCTGCCTGACGGCTTGATGCTCATTTTATGCAGCAAACCGGGGTCGAGGTTGTAGAACATAATGTCCGGATAATCGATCAGTTTGAGCCCCTGTCCGTATCCGCGGATAAGGATCTTGTCTTCGATGCTCATTTTTTCTATTGTGCTGTCAGGAAAATCGATCATGACATGTTCGGCGCCGCCATGGTGGCCGGTTACAGTTCCTTTCTTGCCTTTTGCGTCGCCGGTTTTTATTATCGCCTCGTTGCCTATGCACGCGTAGAAATTGTACCCGGCGTTAGGCCGGTCATAGCGCTCTTTTTCATCAAGAATGCTTGATACGCAGGGTTCGATGTGATCGGCCTCCCAGCCAAAAGCCGGGTCACCGACCTTGACATTGTAGACGATGCCACCCGTGCCGGGCAGCAGGAATGGTTTACCGTCGGCATCGACGTTATGCCCCCGCGGTCCACCGGGGTTGGCGACTTTTCCCAGCACCGACATCATAACCAATTTTTTTTCATTGGTTCTAAGCATGCTGTTCCTCCTCAAAAATAGACATATTATTCAATTGCCATTACCAAAACGGTCTTTCAGATCAATAAGAATACAATTAATGATACCCTTCAATTCTGTGCCGGTCACCAGATTCAGCTTTTCCTCGATCCGGGCAGCAGAGAGTTCATTTTTTAACTGGTTGAACATGTCCTGCACTTTGATCCTTATTTCCCTGGTGCTTGCCGGATGGCTCAGGATCAGAGCGGTGCTTAAAAAAGCATCCTCCTTGTCGCCCTTTTTAAGATATAGGATCGCAACGTCCTTCAGTATCTCCATGATCCTTGGAACGGCCATCAGTTTCATCGAGATCTCAAGGCCTTTAAGTAAATATCCGCTGGCTTCATCAAGTGCCTCTAATTTCAATGCCAGCGAAGCAAGATTGCTATAGGTATTAACGGAACTCGTCAGGTCACCGATATCCTGTTTGAGCTTCAGACTTTCGAGAAATAAACCGCGGGCTTTTGCATCATCGCCCATTTTTTCATAGACCAAGCCCAGGTTGTTCAGGCACGAGGCGATGCCGGTCCGGTCCTTGATCTCCTGCCGGATCGCCAGGCTTTTTTCATATAAAGCTTTGGCTTCGGCATATTGACCGGAATTCACGATGACGTTCGCCAGGTTGTTCATGGAAGATGCCATGCCGTAGCGGTCGTTCAGCTGGGTGCGGAGAGCAAGCGCCTGTTCATGCAGAGCGCGGGCTTTGGTGAGATTGCCCAATGCCAGATACACGATCGCCTGGTTGTTGATGGTCGATGCCAGGCCGTGCTTTTCGCCAAGCTTTTCTCTTATCGCTTTACTGCCCGCGTAGTGTTCCAGCGCCGCCTCGTATTGCCCCTGCTTGTACGATATAATGCCGAGTTCATTGAGGCCGAAAGAAATATCTTTTGGGCAGTTCAGTTGTTTGAATGCAGTGATACTGTTCTCGATAAGCAATTTAGCTAAAGCATACTGGGAAAGCCGTTGGTGCAGACCGCCCAGATGGCTGCGGAGCCGATTGATCACGATGCCGTTCTCGTCGTTATGAGCCTTTGTTTCCAGTTTAACCAATGCGCTCTGGAATGCATTGACGCCTTCCTGAAGCCAGCTGCGGCCTTCGTAATAAGAATAGACCTTCGGCAGCATTTTATCGATCTCCTCGAACATGCTGTTTTCCACTGACCACCGCCAGGCGGCGCGAATGTTCTCTATCTCTTCGGCAATCATCTCCTGAAGTGAGGCGGTTCTGTCCTGGTCCTCCGGCGTGGCCGGCACGTCCAGCAGCTGGGCGTAGAATTTGCAGAACTGAGCCATGGTTTCGCTTTTTTCCCGAGGGTTGGTCTCCAATTTTTCCGCGGCGAACTGCTTTATTGTTTTTAATACTTCGTACCTTCCTGCCTGGTTGCGTCGGACCAGCGATTTATCCGCGAGCGCAGTGAGGTCATTAAGAGAGGCGCCAGCTATCTTTTCGGCCGCCGCCCTGCGGAACCCGTCTTGAAATATGGCTAGGCGTTTGAACACACCCTTTTCCTTCGCGGACAAGAGGTCCCACGTGTAGTCGAACACGGCGCGCAGGCTCCGGTGCCGCTTGGGTGTGTCCTGGAGTTGTGATGAGAGGAAGCCAAGCGATTTTTCCAATTCCCGTACGATCTCCGAGCATGCCAGTGCCCTGACCCAAGATGCCGCCAGCTCGATCCCCAGTGGCAATCCTTCGACCAGTTGGCAGATCCGCGCCACCGCCGTGCGGTCACCGTGAAGGAGGATGTAATCCGGCTTTATTCGACGTGCGCTTTGAATAAAAAGTTTGATCGCTGAGTACTGTTCGGCGTCGTCCACTTTTTCGGCGTCGGGAAAAGGCATCCCGCCGAGCTCGAAAAGGTATTCACCTTTGAGCTGCAGGCGTGAGCGCGACGTAACAAGGCATTTTATTTGCGGGGCGCCTTCCACGATTTCGGCGATCAGCTCGGCTTCACCCACCAAGTGTTCGAAATTATCCAGCACGAGCAGGATGGTTTTCTCGCGCAGGTAATTGATAAGCTGTATTTTGGGGTCTTCTTTTGAATAAAAGGAAAATTTCAAGGCATCCGCAATAGTGAAAACGAGGAATTGTATGGAACCGGTGACCAGCGACGTCAAGGGCACGAAATAAACGCCTTGCGGGAAATCGCTGAGGATCGAGGCTGCGGCTTCTATCGCCAGGCGGGTCTTGCCGATACCCCCCGGACCGACGATGTTCACGATCCGGCATTCCTTTTGTTTAAGATCTTTGATGATCTGAGCCAATTCATCATCGCGGCCCAGAAAGACAGTTGTCGGCAGCGGCAGGTTATTCGGGTGCGCGGTTAGCGAATGGATGGACGGGAATTCCTTTATCGGCAGGTCAGGATGCTGCAGTTCGAAGATATGCGGTGGTTCTTCCAGGCCTGAAAGCTGGTGTACGCCGTGGTCTTTCAAGAAAGCGCCCAGGGGCATCGCGCAGTTCTGCCTAATCACCTCCGTGACCAGAATCTGCCCGCCCCACGCCGCTTCCATGATCCGCGCCGTGAGGTTAATCGCCGGTCCGAAATAATCGCCGCCACGTTCCTCGGCCGTCCCTGCGTTCAGGCCGATCCGGATGCGTAGTTCGCCGATCTCACCCCAGTTCTCGTGGCCGAAGCGGTGCTGGATATCGAGCGCGCATCCCAGCGGAGTTCCATTTTCGAAGGCCGCGAATATGCCGTCTCCGGTATGCTTCACCACGCGACCGCCGTGTTTTTCAACGATCTCTTTCAGGATCGAGTCGTGGCGCGCCAGAACCGTGCCCATGATATCATGGTATTTTTCCCATTTTTCCGTCGACTGTTCGATGTCGGTAATGAGAAAGACATGCATATGACAACATTTTATATAAAAACAATGCATTATCAAGAGGTTGTAAGCGGGCTTTCTTGACAAAACGTTATGCGTGGATATAATAAAAAATAAAGAACGTTAGGATCTTTAGGATCGTTATTATGGTTTTTATAAACCATGTTTGTTTAGAATCTAGAATTTAGGATTTGGAATTTGTTTATGATTTAGAAATTCGGATTTAGGATTTTGGTTTTGTTCAGGTTCGGGCCTGTAGCTCAGTTGGTTAGAGCAGCTGACTCATAATCAGCCGGTCGCCCGTTCAAGTCGGGCCGGGCCCATTGTCCACATAGAAGCTATGAAGATTTGAAGCTGGGAAGTTATGAAGAAAATGAGAAGGTAAGAAGTTAGGAAGTTATGAAAGGGAAATAGGATTATTGAAGATAGGGGATATGTGATAAGCAGAAGGAACATGGTAAGTCGTTATTGGGCATCGCTGCTCGTATCGTATTAGGGCATCGTTGAAAGGAAAAAACAAGGATTGTTGAAAAACCCAAAAAACAACATCCAATCTGCCAAACGGGCGGCCATGCCGAATAACCATTAACGATCTTTTATGACCTGGTCTATTCATCCGGCAAACGATAACATCGTCAAAACTGTCGTCAGCCTGGTCTTTATTTTCTCATTTTTGATATTCATCCTCATCTTTTACGGACCCCTGCTGGCGGCGCTCGGTCTTGCTTTTTTATTCGTTTCCCTGCACTCTTTTTACTTCAAGACCACGTATGAGATCGACGCCGAGTCGGTGAGTATTAAGACCGTATTTGGTGCACAAAAAAGAAAATTGAAAGAATTCAAGAAGCTATATAAAGGAAAGAACGGCGTTCTTTTAAGTCCATTCAAGCGCAAAACTTTTTTAAACAATTTTCGCGGTTTATTTTTGTATTACCCTAAATCCGCCGGGGCTATCATGAATCAGGATATAAATGAATATCTGGAAAAAGTCTTCACGGAGAACGCAACAACGAATTGAACGCCACTAACGATCCAAATGCTATTGACGATCTAAACGATCGTAACGCTCCCGTTGATCTTCTCGCTAGAAAATATGCGGAGGATTTTTCCGTTCCATATGAGCTCGCTTTGATAATTGCTCAGCGTTTTCCCGAGTATCAAAAGGCGAAACAATTCGTTTTCCCTGATCTGGCACAGTTGCATGATCCCGCAACCATACCGGACATTGATCCGGCGTGCGCAGTCATCATGGAGGCTGTGCAGCGGCGGGAAATGATCCTGATCTACTGCCATGACGACGCTGACGGATACACCGCGGCCGCGCTTCTCTATAAAACTCTGGGTGATCTGTACCGGGGTTCGTTCCAGGACCGCGTTTATATATATCCATTGAACCGGGAAAAAGACGGTTATATTATCAATCCCGACGTCTTACGAACATACCGTGACCAGGGTGTGGGTCTTGTGATAACTGCTGATTTTGGGATCAGCACCAGCGATAATATCAGGAATACGCTGGCACTGGGTATGAAGCTCGTGATCTGCGATCACCACGAGACCGGGGCGGCTGATTTTCCGGTGCCGGTCGTCGATCCTAAACGGCCGGATTCAAAATACCCCTTCCGGGAGCTCGCGGGCGCCGGCGTCAGCTTCAAACTATGCCAGTATCTTTATGATAAAATGCTCGGATTGACCGCGCCGGAATTCTATGCCTCAAAGCCAGAGTACCTGGCGATAGCCATGATCGGAACGATCGCGGATCGCGTCAACATGACGGGGGAGAACCGCGTGCTGTGTCACGCTGGTTTGAACGCCGTCAACCGGATAAACGCATCCTGGGCTGAATGCCTGCGCGGCGACCGGTTCGATTTTCCGGCGATCTGCACGGTGATCCTGCCGATGCTGGCATCAGCCGCCACGGGCGATCCGATAACCGGCATCACTCTGTTCACAAACCAAACAGCAGCCGAGACCGGCACGATCGCCACCAAACTACGCGCTGGTGAGGATGCGCGCCATGCCACGATCGACAGGATCTTTGACGATGCCCTCGCCGCGGCCAAGTTTTACCCCGGGATCGTGATATCGGTCCTGCCGGCGACCGGAGTGCATTACCTGGGAGCGGTAAGCGCGCGGCTGCGCGATCACTCCCGCCGCGTTTCCTGCGTCATATCATTAAGAGATAATAAAGGTTTTGGTGAATTGAGGACGACAGGTCTTAACCTGTATCAGATGTTACATGAACTCCGCAGCTGTTTTATTGACTTCGGTGGGCACGCGCGGGCTGCGGGTTTTAGTATGCACGCAGACATGCTTGACGCTTTTATCGAAAAGTCTGACCGCTATACGAACGCGCACTCGGGCGAACCGGTCATACCCAAGCTTCCCGTGCTGACGATCGACAAGCCGCAGGTTGGTTTATTGATGCCCTTGCTGCCGTTCGGCGAAGACAATCCCGCGCCGCTATTGACTGACGGCATTGATATGTATACAATAGACAATAGATTAAAAATAATATATCAAGGACCATGTCAAACTTAAATTACAATAACAAGGAACTGAACCTGAAGATCGTGTATTACGGCACGGGTCTATGCGGTAAAACCACGAACCTGCGTTCGATCTTCGCTGCGTTCCCCCAGGATCGTAAAGGCAAAATGATGAGTTTAGCGACCGAGCTTGATCAGACCCTGTTCTTCGACTTTTTGCCGGTGGATATGGGGTCGGTTAAGGGATGGAAACTGCGTTTTCACCTGTTCACGGTGCCGGGCCAGATATATTACAATGTTTCGCGCAAACTCGTGCTCAAGGGCGTTGACGGTCTTGTTTTTGTCGTGGACTCGCAGGAAGAGCGGCTCGATGAGAATATCGAGAGCTATAACAACCTTATGGACAACCTCAAAGGCTATGGGCTGGCCATCAAGGACATACCCATGGTGATCCAGTACAACAAGCGCGATCTGCCCGATATCATGCCGATCGGCGACCTCCAGCTTCATTTGAACAAGGGCGGCTTCACTTATTTTGAATCAGTGGCCATGAGGGGTCTGGGCGTGTTCGACACGCTCAAGTCCATCTGTCACTTGACTATTTTAAAACAGCTGGAATCAATACCCAACCTGACGGAAAAATAACCGGATACAGATATTCAACTTCCGTAACAATTAGATAATTCTCTTATGTAGCAATAAGACATGAGCAATTGATGGAAGAATTTTACCTACCGTATTTTAATAATTTTTTCCGATATCCTATAACTATTAGCTTCAAATCGACAGAAGTAAATACCAGCCGGCAGAGTGTGTCCGGAATCATCGTCACCGTACCAAATCACCTGTAATTGTTGATCGGTTAAATTGTTAAAAAATTTGACTAATCGGCCGTATGCGTCGTAGATTTTTAACGTCGTTTGTGCATTGCATTCACCTTTCTTTTTCCTCTCCATAGATGGGGGAGGGTAAGTATGAGGATGGAGTTTTATCGTCGTATGATTAAAGAACGGATTTGGATAACTCTCTAATCCATATATTACAGCTTGAGTCATGAATCCATTATTTTCTGCGATGGTAGTAAACGGGTAGAATTTACCCCATATGCGCATGGTGTTGGCAGGATGGTTGTTAATAGAATCTGTAAAGCAAGAGTAAGCGGTGAGTAACTGTCCTGCTGAGCCTGCAGCAATGCAAGGTGAGAGCTGATCTCCTGGCTGCGCGGTGACCACAAATGTATCAACCACCACTCCAGATTGATTGACCCGGGCACCATATATATCGCTATAAATATTGCCAGGACCACTGCGCCAGTCTTCCCAAATAACCAGGTAGTTTGCACCATCAAAGGCGACCGAGGGTGAACATTCTTCACTCGCTTCGGTTGAAATAGGGATACCCGCCGAGTCAAGAACAGCACCGGCCAGTGAGACTCGGGCACCGTAAATATCCCAAGAACCTCTACGAAAGTCATGCCACACGACCAAATAGTTGGTGCCGTCAAAGGCGACTGAGGGTGAACATTGTTCATCCAGCGCGGTCGAGATAGCGATGCCTGCAGGATCAAGCACGACTCCAGTAGTTGTGACCCGGGCACCGTAAATGTCATAAGAAGAACTACGAAAGTCGTACCACGCGACTAAATAGTTGGTTCCGTCAAAGGCGACCGAGGGTGAACCAGGTTCATATGCGGCAGTCGAGATAATAAAACCTGCTGTATCAAGTACTGCCCCGGCTGGCGTGACCCGGGCACCGTAAATATCACAAGAATAAACATTGCGTCCATCCAGCCAAACAACAAGGTAGTTGACACCATCAAAGGCGACCGAGGGTAAACCACGTACACTCGCTTCGGTTGAAATATGGATACCCGTCGAGTCTAGCACAACACCAGTCGGTGTGACTCGAGCGCCATAGATATCGTAATAAGAAGAATCATTGCGCCCATCCTGCCATACAACAAAGTAGTTGGTGCCGTCAAAGGCGACCGAGGGTGAATATTGGGTAGATGTCGCAGTAGAGATGGTGATGCTGGTTGGGTCGAGCACAATACCAGTCGATGTGACCCGGGTGCCATAAATACCATCATAAAAACCACCCCGCAAGTCCTGCCACACGACCAGATAGTTAATACCGTCAAAGGCTACGCTTGGAAACCATTGGTAGTTCGCTATAGTTGATATAGGGATACCTGCCGGATCAAGCACCGTACCGTCTGGAGTGACCCGGGTGCCGTAAGCATCAAAAGTAGAATCGCTTCGATAGTCTTGCCATGCAACCAGATAGTTGGTGCCGTCAAAGGCGACCGATGGATACAACTGACTGTTCACCGCATTTGAGAGCAGGATGCCCGAAGGATCAAGCACGACTCCAGTAGTTGTGACCCGGGCACCGTAAATATCACAAGGATTACGAAAGTCGAACCACACGACTAAATAGTTGGTGCCATCAAAGGCGACCGAGGGTGAATATTGTCCACTCGCTTCGGTTGAAATGGGTATGCCCGTGGGGTCAAGAACAGTACCGGCTGGTGTGACCCGGGTACCGTAAATATCTTTAGAAGAGCCAGCCCGCGAGTCTTGCCACACAACCAGGTAGTTGGAACCGTCAAAGGTGGCTGAGGGGAAATCTTGGTCACCTGCGCCATACGAAATAGGGATGCCCATTGTATCAAGTACCGTGCCTGATTGGTTTACGCGAGCACCATAAATGTCGCCAAGAGGACTGTCACCATAGTTGTCCCACACAACAAGGTAGTTTGTACCATCAAAGGCGACCGACGGAGACCATTGGTCATAGAATGCAGTCGAAATAGCAATGCCCACTGGATCAAGCACGACTCCAGTAGGTGTAACCCGGGCGCCGTAAATATCAAAAGAATCACTGCGCCTATCCTGCCATACAACCAGGTAGTTGGTGCCGTCAAAGGCGACTGAGGGTAAATATTGTTCATTCATAGCGGTCGATATACCGATACCTGTAGGATCAAGCACAACTCCAGTAGGTGTGACCCGGGCAGCAAGGATATCACCATCACCTTGGGACCAGACGATAAGGAAGTTTGTACCGTCAAAGGCAACCGCGGGTGAATACCCATGCCCGCCAGTTCCGGTCGAAATAGGTATACCCGTCGGATCCAGCACTGTACCGTCCAGCGTGACCCGGGCACCGTATATATAAGGACAAGATCCATCACGGGAGTCTTGCCACACGATAAAATAAATCGAACCACCAGCGGCAATTGATGGAGTCTCTTGGTTATGTGGCTCTGGTACATAAACGATATTTGTATCAAGGAGAAATTCCCCAGTTCTCAAACTATTGAGCTCTGTCTCGTTATTTATTTGATCTAAAATGTCCGCGTGTATTATATTATATTTATTTTGTATTGGATCTAGTTTATTCTGAGCAAAAAGAGATTTTTGCGTTGAGATTGAAAAGGCAAGGATTAATAAACAACAGATCTTTAGCATCCATGTTGCCATGTCTTTTGTACTATTCACAATGACCTCCTTGATACTTTCGTTTTCCACAAATTAATGATAAAAAACCAAATAACTGATATATTATATGATATAACTAAAAATTGTCAAGTACTAAAGAGTCTGAGTCCTTCCCACTTTTTTTATGTCATTTTTCGCCACGAACGTCAAACGCCATACAATCGACGTGCGGATCGTCAATTAACAGATAATGCATATTGATGTTGTCAAAAGGCAGTGGTCGAGTTTACTCGACTATCCCGTATATGCGCAGACCAAGGTCTGCCACTACAAAACATGTGGAATTCAAATAGAATTTTGTAAAGAAATTTGATATACAGATCATAAAAGTGGAGAGGACTCAGCTAAAGAGTTGTTGTGATCTTTTGAAATGGAATTCCGCTTTCTAATGATATTTTCCAATCTTTCTTTCCTCAAACCACGAATATATCGCGGGCACGATAAAGATCGTGATCAATGCCAGGGTCATGCCGCCGAACGACGGTATGGCCATAGGCAGCATCACTTCCTTGCCGGTCCCGCCGAAAATAAAGATCGGCAAGAGCGCCAGGATCGTCGTGATCATGGTCATGAACGCCGGTCTGAATCTGGTTTTACCCGCTTCCACGGTCGCTTCGATCACCTCCTCTTTGGTCTTCGGTTTGCGCCGCTTGAATACCTGGTCCAAATATGTCGTGATCAGGATCCCGTCGTCGTCAGAGATGCCGAAAACCGCGATGAACCCGACCCAGACCGCCACGGAAAAGTTGAAGCCGTAAAGCGCAAGCAGGAGCAGACCTCCGCAGAACGTTATGGGTACGGCAAGGAATATCGTAAGCGACTTGCGGTGTGATTTGAAATTCAAATAGTTGAGCAGGTAAATTATCAGGATGCTCAAGGGCACGAGCAAGAAGATACGGTTACGCGCTCTGACCTGGTTTTCATACTGGCCCGACCACTGGATCGAGTAACCGGTCGGGATCTGCCCGCTCATTTTTTCCGCGACGGTCCGGCTGGCTTCACGTACAAAACCGACCAGGTCGCGGTGGCGCACATTGACGAGAACATAAGCGCGCAAAATACCATTTTCCGAATTTATCATTGCCGGTCCCTCGGTCATGCTGATATCCGCGATCTGTCCCAGCGGTACATAGGGACCATCCGGGGTCGCGATCAAGATCCTTTTGATCTTTTCCGGCGTGTCCCTGAGTTCGCGGTAAAACCTGACGCGCAAGGGGTAGCGCTCACGGCCTTCGTAAATGATGGTCAGATTTTCGCCGCCGATCGCCATTTCAATGATATCCATGACATCTTTCATGGTCAGGTTATATCGCGCGATCATCGCGCGCCGGGGCGCGATCTCCAGGTACGGTTTGCCGGTAATCTTTTCGGCATACAGATCTTCCGCGCCCCTGACCGTCTGGATGATGTCTTTGATCTCCTGCGCGAGGCTCTGCAGCGTATCAAGGTCAGACCCGAAGATCTTCACGCCAATAGGCGTGCGGATGCCGGTACTTAGCATATCTATGCGATTGATTATCGGCTGGGTCCAGATATTGCTGACCCCGGGGAATTTCAGAGCGGCATCGAGGTCATGGATCAGCTTTTCCTTGGTCATGCCCGGACGCCAATATTTCTTTGGTTTGAGATTGATGAGCGTTTCAAACATCTCGATCGGCGCAGGGTCAGTGGCGGTTTCTGCCCGACCCAGTTTGCCGACCACGTTTTCGACTTCAGGGAAAGACTTGATGATCGTGTCCTGGATCTGCATTATCCTGAACGCTTCGGTGAGCGACACGGCTGGAGAGACCACGGGCATAAACAGGATGGTTCCTTCGTCAAAAGGCGGCATGAATTCGGTGCCGATCGTGGGAGTAATGATCACGGTGGCGGCCACGATCAAAACGGGGATGGAAAGAAAGATCAGGCGGTGTCCGAGGACCCAGCGCAGAATCTTTTCATAGTAATGCAGCATGAAACGGTTGACCGGACTGGCCTGGGCCGGCTTCAGCTTGCCCCGCAAGAGATAATAGCTCAACACGACGGTGAGGGTGACCGCGATGACTATCGACGCCATGAGCGCGAATGTCTTGGTGTAAGCCAGCGGTTTGAACAGTTTTCCTTCCTGGCTTTCCAGGGCGAATACCGCCACGAAAGAAATAACCGTGCTCATTATGCCGGTGATGATCGCGGGTCCCACCTCATGGGCGGCTTCCAGGATGATCTCGGCGCGCGGTTTTTGAACCTGGTTCTGGCCCTGCACAAGGTGCCGGTGGATATTTTCGGTCATGATGATCCCCGCGTCGACCAGGGTGCCGACCGCGATGGCGATGCCGCCTAAGGACATAATGTTGGCGTCGACCCGCAGATAATACATAATAATGAAGGATATGCCCACGGCGACAGGCAGACCGACCGATATGATAACGGCAGAACGGATATGCCCCAGGAAAAGGAACACGACCAGGATACAGATCACTATTTCCTGGATAAGCGTGTCGCGCAGCGTGTCGGTGGTACGCTTGATAAGTTCGGTGCGATCGTAAAAAGGCACGATCTTGATACCGGCGGGCAGTCCCGGTTCGATCTCGCGGATACGCTTCTTTACCTCGTTGATGACCTTGAGGGGATTTTCCTTGTAACGGACTATCACCGCGCCGCCCACTGTTTCTTTTCCGTTTTTATCAAGCGCGCCCCGTCTGAATTCCGGACCCGTGGTCACGGTCGCGATGTCTTTGACATAGATCGGTGTACCTCCATGCGCCATGACCGCGATATTTTTTATATCATCAAGGGATTTGATGAATCCGACGCCGTGGACCGTGAATTCCATGCCTCCCTGTTCGTACGCTTTCGCGCCGACATCAAGATTGGAATTCTTCACGGCGTTGAACACATCCATGAGTTTGACCCCGACCGCCGCGAGCTTGTAGGGATCGATGTCGATCTGGTACTGCTTGACAAAACCGCCGACCGACGCCACTTCGGCAACACCGTCAACCGATTGCAGCTGGTAGCGGATATACCAGTCCTGGATCGAGCGCAGCTGGGAAAGATCATAGCCGTCGCCTTCCACCGTGTACCAGAAAACCTGACCGAGTCCGGTAGCGTCAGGGCCAAGCACCGGTGTCACGCCGGAAGGCAATATTCCCCGGGTGTATTGCAGCTTTTCCAGAATGCGGCTGCGCGCCCAGTAGAAATCGATGTTGTCCTGGAACACGACGTAGATCATGCCGAACCCGAAGGCCGAGGACGCCCTTATTGTTTTAACCCCGGGTATGCCCTGCAGCTGGGCAGCCAGGGGATAAGTCACCTGCTCTTCGATCAAACGGGCATTCCTGCCCGGCCAATCAGCGATGACTATTTGCTGGTTTTCTCCGATATCGGGGATGGCGTCGACCGGGATCCGGTTGATCGCGAAAAGTGCCCATAATACGATGAACCCGGTTATTACAAGTATGATAAACCGGTTGCGCAGACACCAGGATATGATATGATCTATCATAGATGATATAATACTCTCACGAGTTTACTCCCAACATAAAACTCTTACGAGTCAACGCCGTTTTAATGCTGATGGGCTGGTGCCGTCCTGGTCGGCATTTCGTCCTCGACATCGGCCGCGTTTCCGTAGATCAATGACTGCCCGCCCGCCAGCGTGGACTGCGAATCAAGCAGGAAGTTGCCGGTGGTGACGACGCGATCACCGGGTTTGACACCGTCGACGATCTCTACAAGTTCGTCAGTGACGGTACCGGTTTTAACCGTACGGGGAACGAACCTGCCGGGCTCGGTTTCCAGGTAAACCAGTTTCCTCACACCCGTATTAATGACCGCAGTCGCGGGCACGACCAAACCGCGGCTCACTTTTACCGTGACATGCACGTCCGCATACATGCCGAGCAGCAGTTCACGGTGATGGTTGATAACCTCGATGCGCGCGGTTACTGACCTGATTTCGGGATCAATGATCGGGCTGACCGATCGGATAACGCCATTTATTGATAACCCGGGATAAGCCGCCGGGAACGTGACCATGACGTTCTGACCTGGTCGTATCGAACCGATGTCGGCTTCATATACCTGGGCATATATCCAGGCGCGGTTGGGTGAAGGGGAGATCAGCGCTTCATCAGGTGTCCCGCGATCCCTCAGTTTTTGTATCTGCGGTTCGCTCATCCCCATGAGGAACAGCTTGAGCTGGGCTGAGTGCGTCAGATCCCCTGGTACTGAAACCGCGGAAAGATATTCTTGCTGCGCGATAAAAAGTTCCTGATCGTTCGCGACCCGGCCTTGCAAATGCAGGTCCGCGTCGATATCACGGATCTCGACCGGAGCAGTCTTGATCCCGAGTTTAGCGGTCGTTTGAGTATCAATGATGATACTCCCCTGGTCTTTCTTGCGGACCGGGATAAGATCCATTCCACATATAGGACAGTCACCCGGTTTGTCCGACCGCACGGTCGGGTGCATGGAACACGTCCAGTATAGTATTGTATCATCCGTGCCCTGGGATGTGTCGGGTTTGACGGCGTTCTCCGACGGCACGGTATTTTTTGGATTATTCGTGCAGCTGATCGCGATGGCGAGCAGAAAAACGCCGGCAAAGATCAAGATCCCGGCAAGGTTTTTCTTTGTTACTGTTCTCATCGTACCTCCTTTAAGTGCATCTTTATTTTTATTGCGGCAGAGCCGTACTGATCACCTGCTCAAGCTCCGCCTGCGCTGTAGAAAAGTCAGCGCTGATCTGGTTGTATTCAAACATGTTCTCAACGTACATCTTCTCGCTTTCCAAAACTTCAAGCAGACCGGTCTGGCTCGAGGCGAACGCAGCGATCGACGCGTCAAGCGCGGCTTGGGATTGCGGCAGAACCGTGGTTTCGTAAAGCAGCATGGTCCGTTGCAGGCGCTGCAGCTTGTAGGTCAGATCAGTGACCATCAGGATCAGGGTGTTTTCCGCCGCCGTATAGTCGGCATCAGCCGTTTTTCGTTCATACGCTGAGAATTTTACCATGCGGTTCTGTTTTGACCAAAACCATAACGGCAGGGTGATGCCGATCATATATCGGTTGGCGGTCATGCCCTGGTCATCGCGCCCGTGTTCATATTTAAACATCAGGTCGGGCAGATATTCCTGTGCAGCCAGTGAACCCATGATTTCAGCATTTTTTCTAGCCGCTGACATGGCTCTGAGTTCAGGGTTACTGTCCCTGGCGGCCTGGATCAGGTCAGCGGCCTCCGGTATTTTCGTCCAGAGCCTGATCTCCGGGATGTCCGAGATCACCGTATCCATGGGTTGGTTGAACAGGGAGTTGAATACTCTAGCTGCCTGGGATCGCTCGTTGACTAGATTTTCGAGCTCGATATCCTTATGACTGAGTTCAACCTGTATCCTCAAAACATCAGCCAATGGCATTTTTTTTAAAGGGTACTGCCGCTTTGCGATCGAACGGACCTGGGCAAGATAGGCCGTGATTTCCTTCATTGATAAGATGTTCTTCTCGATGAGCCGGTAATTGATGATCGAGCGCTTGAGTTCTACGATCAGCTTTTGTTCAACCTCCCGGTAGGATTCGTGAGTGCGTTGGGTTTCGGTGATATTATAGCGGCGCAGATACGCCGGTTTACTGGGGAAAGGCAGTTCCTGCGATACTGAATACATGATCATGTCGCTTGAGAACTGCGCGGCAACCCAGGGATCAGGGATGTCGTAGAAGAGCGTCGTTTTCTGATGCAATGCTTCATACCTTGATTTCGCCGCGATCAGTTCAGGATTGGCATTCCGTAATTTCTGGATCAATGAATCAAGCGGCATACCATTCAGGACCAAGCCAATGCTTGAAAGTAATATCATTCTGACCAGGATGCCTGATAATAGTTTTCCCATCAATATTAAGACAAGGTATTTGGGAGAAAAGTTACGGTATCAATGTTGAACGAAAAAGTCCCGTTAGAGGGCCACGGTCCTCTAACGGGACTCAATTGGCGCCCCGTTAGGTGGTCATCTACTTCTTAACCCACAGGAGGGAGTGTGGGTATTTTTGGCGAAGCAGAGACGCTAACGAGGCATAATTACCGATAATCTCAAAAATACACTAATAAATCATCGGTTAACCAAATATACTTCCAGGACGATCAATAGCTGTTTTAATATATTTCTCTAATTATTAGTTAGACACTTTCAAACTGTAAAAGGTTACGTAGTTTCTCTATATTCACATCACACATACCGATGACATAGGGGTATCCATTTAGCGGTTTCTCCCCCTGCGTTTGTACCAGAAACCGGTTTTGATCCATTCTTTAATATATTGGTACCCTTCATTATATCCTTATTTTCAGAAAAAGCAAGGGGTCTCGTTCTTGTAGTATCGTTGCTTTTCCCTTGACATTGCTAAACTTTTGTGTATAATATGATGTCTAAAGGGCGAATAGCTCAGCTGGCGAGAGCGTCTGCCTTACAAGCAGAAGGTCACCCGTTCAAGTCGGGTTTCGCCCACGTGTTTTTAAATTGGATGTTGTCGGAAATAGTGGTAAATACGCCCTTATTTTTATATGTTAAGATTCAGATAGAATCTGGAATCAGCAGGATTCCACGAATAAAAATAAAATAACAGGCATATTAGACCTGATAAAGGGCAATGAGAAAATGAGAAGAGGAGGTAACATGAAAATAAAACCACTACATGATCATATCCTTGTTGAGAGGCTTGAAGAGGAAGTGAAGAAGAGCGGTATCATTATCCCCGATACGGCGAAAGAAAAGCCACAGCAGGGCAAGGTGATCGAAGTCGGTGACGGTCGCAGAGATGAAAAGGGAACGCGCATTTCTATGGACGTGAAAAAAGGCGACACGATTCTCTTCGGCAAATATTCGGGCACTGAGGTTAAGCTCGATAATATCGAATATATTATCATCCGCGAGGAAGAGGTCCTGGGTATTATCCAGAAGGAAAAAGAGAAATAATCAAAGGAGCGAAAATGGCAGCAAAACTTATCAAGTTTGACGAAGAGGCACGCCGGTCCATATTGAAAGGCGTGAGAATATTATCCGATACCGTGAAGGTCACACTGGGTCCCAAAGGTCGCAACGTCGTGCTGGAGAAAAAATTCGGCGCGCCAACGATCACCAAAGACGGCGTAACGGTTGCCAAGGAGATCGATCTTGAGGATCGATTCGAGAACGTCGGCGCCCAGATGGTCAAGGAAGTTGCATCCAAGACTTCTGATGTTGCCGGTGACGGCACGACGACCGCCACGATCCTGGCTGAAGCGATCTATCGCGAGGGGTTGAAGACCGTGACCGCCGGCGCCAACTCGATGGAAGTCAAGAAAGGCATCGACCGCGCGGTCGAGGTCGTAGTTGAAAGTCTGAAAAAGATGTCGACTAAAGTCACTGATAACAAGGAGATCTTCCAGATCGCGGCGATCTCAGCGAACAACGACGAGGTTATCGGCAAGCGTATCGCTGAAGCCATGGAAAAGGTCGGCAAGGATGGCGTGATCACGGTTGAGGAAGCCAAGGGCACTGAAACCACCGTGGATGTCGTCGAAGGCATGCAGTTCGACCGCGGTTATCTCTCGCCGTATTTTATCACAAACCCGGAAAAAATGATCTGCTCGATGGAAGACGCTTATATATTGATCTACGAGAAAAAGATCAGCGCCATGAAGGATCTCCTGCCGATCCTTGAAAAGATCGCGCAGAAAGGCAAACCGATCCTGATCATTGCCGAGGAAGTCGAGGGCGAAGCCCTGGCGACACTGGTCGTGAATAAGATCCGCGGCACCCTGCAGTGCTGCGCCGTGAAGGCGCCGGGCTACGGCGACCGGCGGCGCGCGATGCTGGAAGACATCGGGGTTCTTACGAGCGGCAAGCTCATTTCCGAAGACATCGGCATCAAGCTGGAGAACGTACAGATGTCGGATCTTGGTCAGGCAAAGCGGATCACGATCGACAAGGAAAATACCACGATCGTTGAAGGTGAAGGCAAAAAAGCCGATATCCAGGCGCGTATCCAGCAGATCCGCGCTGAGATCGGAGAAACAAAATCCGATTACGACAAGGAAAAACTCCAGGAACGGCTGGCAAAGCTCGCCGGAGGCGTAGCCGTGCTGAATGTCGGCGCCGCGACCGAAATCGAGATGAAAGAAAAGAAAGCTCGGGTCGAGGACGCCCTGCACGCGACAAAGGCCGCGGCTGAGGAAGGCATTGTGCCCGGCGGCGGCGTGGCTTTGATCCGCTGCCTGCCAGACCTGGACAAGCTCAAACTCGAAGGCGACCAGCAGATCGGCGTCGAGATTATAAGGAAAGCACTGGAAGAACCGGTAAGAATACTGGCAATGAATGCCGGCAAAGAAGGGTCGGTCATCGTGGAACAGACCAAGAAGGAAAAAGGCAATGTCGGCTTTAACGTCATGAGCGAGAAATTCGAAGATCTGACCGCGGCCGGTATTATCGATCCGACCAAAGTAACCCGTTCGGCTCTGCAAAACGCGGCGAGTATCGCCGGCTTACTGGTAACGACCGAAGCTGTGGTCGTGGAAAAGCCAGAAGAAGAAAAAACGCCGCAGATGCCGCCCGGCGGCGGATACGGCGGAGAGTACTAAGAAGCTAAAGATGCAGAGAAGCAGGGGTGAAGACAAGCTGAGATGAAAGGGTGAAGAGAAGCAGGGATGAACGGGAATGTTTTGTCATCCCTGCATCCCTGCTCCTCCGCTCCTTTTCTTAAAAGAAATGCCCACCTACGAATACGAATGCACGAAGTGCCATCACCACCTCGAGGAACTACAGAAGATGACGGATAAACCGTTGATCAAATGCCCGGTATGCGGCGGTATATTGCGCAGGCTGATCTCGGGCGGTTCAGGTCTGATCTTCAAGGGCAGCGGGTTCTATGCTACTGACTACAAAAAAACAAATTCGGTGTCACATGAGTCACAAAAAAAGGATAATCATTCAAAACCCGGGGAAGGCAAGAAAGATCCGGTTTCATCAAAAGATCCCGGCGGGGTAAAGAAAGAAAAAGCCTCAGCGCCAAAACCCGCCAAGGCATCAGAATCGTAGTCAGTCAACTACATAACCACGTATCCCCGCATCCCCACTATTTAATTTCATAGCTTCATAACCTCATATCCTCTGATCCTCATTTTTTTCTACACGACCCTGCCGATCCTATTTAACCTGATAGATTTCCAGGTCCAGAATTTCAGGATCTCGAAGATATTTGACGCTTCATGACCGGGGTCGAACGAAAAATAGATAAAGAGCGGCGTACCTTTGAGGTATTTGACATGCAGGGGCCCCCAGAACCTGGAATCCAGCGAATTGTCCCGGTTATCGCCCATGGCGAAAACATGATCCTTGGGCACGACAACAGGCCCGAAATTATCCCGGATATAGACCTTATAGACATCAGCAAGCTTAGCTTCCTGCCATAGTTTCTGGTATGAAGCATGGTCGGCCGAAGGTCCCGGATACACGACCGGATCCCGGAAGTAGACGTGTTTTTCCTGGACGGCTTTGCCGTTGATATAGAGCACCTTGTTGATGACCTGGACAGTATCGCCCTCGACCGCCACGCACCTTTTAACGAAATCGCGGTTCTCGAACGGATACTTGAATACGATGATCTCGCCTCGGTTCGGCATGCGGCCCGGGATAAGCGGGATCTGCGTGTAAGGCACTTTGACCCCATACACGAAACGGTTGACCAGGAGCGCGTCGCCGATCAGGAGAGTTTTTTCCATGGACGGCGTGGGGATAACATAGGCTTCCACGAAGATCGCTCGGAGCACCAGCACGACCAGGATCACCATGCCCCAGGAGTATATTTCTCTCTTGATCTTGTCGCCCATCGGTTGCATTATAGCGGAAAAGGCACCGAAGTCAAGATATTTTTTGTCATTACGAGGTATCCCGCTTTTCTCTGTCATTGCGAGGAGTTCCGAAGGAACGACGAAGCAATCTCTCTCCGCCCCATGTCTTTCTGGGTTTCACGCGGCGAGAAGTAAGTTTACCCTGAGCGATAGTCGAATAAGAAGAATCTAGGATTACCGTACCTTGTGGATTACAATGAAACAATCCTCCCATCCTTTTCATAAAGGATGGGAGGAGAAGTGTCCTTGCTTATCTTTTACTAAGCGCTTATTTCACCACGATCGCTTTTTGTACGAGGGTATGGTTGGACGTCTCCAACCGCACAAAATACACTCCACGGGAAAGATCACCGGTATCATAGTCATAATCATATGTGCCTGGATTCAGAGTTTTATCAACCAACTGCTTCACTAATCTGCCGGATACATCGTAGAGCGATATCTTTGCCGGTCCTTTTTGCGGTAGCGTATACCGTATAGAGATATTACTTGCCGTATGCGTGGGTTGTACAGATAGAGAAAGCTGATAACCAGTCAGCGGTTTTGATTCGTTGCCTTGCGGTCCATTGCCATTTGCCTGTTTATAACCAGTAGAATCATTCTTTTCGAATTCATGCAGTGTTAATATCGCGCTGACTGCCTGGTTATTATTGCCGTAGATCTTGAGATTGACGGTGTTATCGGCATACAGGGCTGCCGGAATGAGATGATTGAGTTTAACAACGGTATCGGGCGGCAGGGTAATCGTACCAATTAGTATATTGTCTATTTTTGCGCTCAATGTTAGGTTTGCTGATCCGCGCTGATACAGATAAGCCGTGAGATCGTAGATGCGGTCGGGATCCAGGGTTTCAAACTGGTATTCCAGGAAACCGTTGGCATTTGCCTTATCGATTCTTTTGCAGGGTTCGTTGCCATACTGGACATATCCATCGCGCTTGCGGTTGAATGGCGAGGGATCTTCTTCGCCGCAATAGGCGACATAATAGGGCAGGGCAAAGTCGCTGGTTCCTTTTCCGCCGCTTTGATCATAGGTTTTGTATTTGATCGGATGGGGTGAATCTATGTCTTCGGTCCAGGCAAAATAGATCCTGGTGCTATCCAGGGTTTGTTTATGCGTGATGTGAGGGTAATTGGAAAAGGTTTCTTCCTTGGCTTGGGTACTGATGTTCACCGGTGTTGACCAGGTTCCCATCAGGGCATCATAATGCGAGTAATAGACATCAAAGGCGTCAGTGATTTGTTCAACCCATGCGCAGGAATAACCACCGGTAAGCACCGGATAGGTCGAAGCCACGGGCGTGTTATTGACCCGCTTGACCCCCATCCAGGTGCCGAATAAGCCGGTGTAGACCTTGTACCGCCAGTAAATGTCACCGGATGTTGCATCCTCTGCCCAGGCGATATAGGCATTATTGCCGACTGTTTCCAGCATTGGTTGTTTGGCGGGTTGGGTGCCGGACGGTGTCTCGGTCAATCCCCAACCGGCTGACGTCCGCGTGCGGTATTTAATTGAATTGATTGTCGATCTGTTTTCCCAGGCAACATGGATTGGCGGTTTGCCCGTGCTGTTCATGTAAGCAATTGAAGGGTGCTGGCCGGTGCCTACATCTTGAGGAATCGAGGGCATCGGGTTGAAGAGGTAGAATTTCGTGTACTTGACGGTTGGAGATCCTCCCAAGGTCGCAGCATACACGACATGACCCGTATCGCAGATGCCGATCGGCGAACGAAGGTGGACCAAAAGTCGTTCCAGATGCGCCAGCCTGGATCATCTGCGCCGTGGTCCAGCCGTCGTTGCCCAGATAGCGTGAAAAATAGATGTAATGGATACCGGCATCCTCGAACTGCCAGACTACGGACGGTCGCGGGGTTTCGGCTATAGAATTACAGCTAATAGCCGTATAAAACCCCCGTCCCAGCTGCTTTATGGTCCAGGTCGCACCTTCATCCGTCGATTTGGCGGCATAAATAAAGCCGTCGGATGCGTATGTCAGCCAGAGTTCGTTAGTGTCGACGATCCGAATGAATTTTTGGCCGTTATTAGAGGCAGTGGCTTCAGCCGAGGTGCTGAGCGCGATATAGGTTCCTACCACGATGGAAATTGGCTGGGACCACGGACCGATATTGCCGGAATAATCCATAGCAGCAATATAGTAGATGACTTCGTCACCTTGATATTGTCCATAAGGAAGCGGTGCGCGGAAAGTCGTACGGTCAATGGGCGAGGCATGGATGATTAGTGAACGGGGCGGGTCATCAGGAAAGATCGGGCAAACCCAATAACCGGCAACATCGGGATTGGTGCCTAGATTAGGGGGATCCCAAGACATATTCACCGTTTCAGTATTCACGTCGTAATTGCCATCATCTTGATCAGGATCGGGAATTGGATCAGGGGCGTTGTCGTTGACTGAGACCGCGGAGACCGGACCGACAAAAGTCGATGGGTAATAGCCATACACATCCGCATCAACCCTAAGCACTTTATAAAAATATTCTTCTTCGTCCTGCACGTGTACATCGTAATATGTGCCGGGGTTGAGAGAACCACCATGTATGCAGGTATACGGTCCTTCTGAGTTAGTTGCGCGACCGATATAATAAGACATGTTAGACACCCCGTCAAAACTGACCGCGATTTTATGCCCGTTATCATCAGCATAGTCGACTGCACTCAGATTATATGGTGGGGCTACATAGGGGTATTGTCTATGTAGATTGTTCAATTCGTTTGCGAAGACTGTAATCGTGCCTACTTCTTGTATCAAGCCATCATTTGTTCTCACGGATACTTCGTAATGGTAGTCGGTATGGAAAGCAGCCGTAACGCCCAAGCCGTCATAAAGCTGAAAAGTATGATCCGGTTCGTCTGGCAGCCATACGATGTGGTTTATACGAGCGAGATGGTTATAGGGCCATTCAGTCATGTACCAACCCTGGACATTTTCCTGTGCCATATAACCGGAATGCTCCCCGTTTGACTTGGACATGAATATAAGGTATACTTGCGGGCTTGGAAAGGAGTTTTACGATGAACCGCAAGATTTGGACGCTCGAGGAAAAGCTTGGGGTGGTATTGGCGATGTTAAAGGGCGAGGAATCC
>DASVHD010000023.1 GCA_036382775.1 bacterium
GATCGATCTGTCGGCCTTGGACACGAACACCTACCGGAACCTGCGGCTGTTGACGTCGTTCTACCGGAAGGCGAAGGCGCCGACCAATCCGGCGTTACTGGACTGGGAGGTGGGCAATCTGCACCGGTTGATCGCTGTGGCAGAGCAGACGGCGGGCGGCAGTGTGGTATTTGGTTTGTCGTTGATGCCGAATCCGTTCAATGGCCGTTTGCAGATCGCGTATAGCGTCGGGCCGGATGCGCAGAAGGCCGAGCTGAAGATCTTCGATGCGGCGGGTCGATTGGTTAAGTTATTTAACCATTTATCCGCCAATCAGCATGGCGGAATTCAATCAGTTAACCAGGTCGTCTGGGATGGTTCAGACGACGTGGGCCGTTCGGTCCCCGCCGGTGTTTACTTTGTCCGGCTGGAAGCGGATGGGCAGGAAAGAATAGAAAAAGCGATTCTCTTAAGGTAATCCCGTGTTCCTATGCAGAAACACGGGACGCTCATTTCGGCAGTCAAATCACAAATAAGATTTGAGCCGAAATGGCGAAGGCGATACTTCTTAGATAAGATTCTTCGTTTCTGTTCTTCTGGAGCGGAGAATATAATGGACTGACAGGGCAAAGATCGAAAGCTTTGCCCTGTCTGCCTTTTTGTTCATTAGTTTATTGTTTGATAGTAAAAACAGATGACAGGGAGGTCGTTTATGAAGAAGCTATTATTGTTGTTGTTAGGTGTTTTATGGGTGGTACCGGGTTTTGCGTTAGTGAGCCCGGATCTGCAGGGCGTGATGACGCGCGCCCGGACGTCGGATCTTATCCCCATTGACATCGTGCTTAAGGAACAAATGGATAGTCAGAAGCTGATTGATGCGGTAAAAGGTCTGCCAAAATCAGAGAGAAGAATGATGGTAGCCCAGATATTGACCGACTTCTCCCGTGAGCATCAAAAAGAGCTTGTTGCTTATCTTAAAGATATGGAAAAAGTCGGTAGAGTTACGGATATAACCCCTTTATGGATCAATAATGGCATCTATTGCCGCGCGTCAAGAGACATCATTGCTGTCCTGGACAAAAGAAACGATATTTTCTATGTCGACTATGACCTGAAGCCGATCCAACTGGAAAATCCTTCACGTATAGTTGCTCCTCCTGATAAAACCGGCAAAACCAGGGAAATCGCATGGGGTGTTTCAAAGATCAATGCCGACCAGGTGTGGGTTCTTGGTTATACTGGTCAGGGGATAGTGGTCGGGCACATTGATACGGGCATTAATTACAATCATGTTGACCTTGCCGACCACTTGTGGACGGATGCCAACTATCCCCATCATGGCTGGAATTTTGAATCGGCCACTGATGATCCGATAGATATCGCAGGGCACGGGACGCATACGGCCGGATCCGTGGCTTCCGATGGAACCGCGGGTTCGCAGTGTGGTGTTGCGCCCGATGCGCAGGTCATGGGATTACGGGTACGGACTACGGCTGATTCGGTCGCGGAGTGGCAGGTGTACGCCGCCATGCAGTTTGTGGTAGCGCCACCCTTGTCGCCAGCGCACGGCGGCGACCTGATAACAATGTCGCTGGGATGGCGTTACGCATGGGCGCCTCACCGGTCAGTATGG
Source organism: bacterium (assembly GCA_036382775.1). NCBI lineage: Bacteria > bacterium. The sequence goes on from DASVHD010000023.1 coordinate 1,613, forward strand.
CGCACGACCTGCAATAATGTCGGCGCCGCCAATGTCGTAATGATCGTGGCGGCGGGCAATGAACGCGGCGTCGATCTTCCGCCAAACGCTTTGCGCTGTCCGGGTGATGTGCCGTCGCCATGGCGGCATCCGGCGAACGGCGCGACCGGCGCGCAATCAGATGTCGTCAGCATCGGCGCCACTGATATTAATGATGCTTACGCGTCATTTTCCGCACCGGGTCCCGTGCATTGGGATGGTATCGCTCCTTTCAATGATTATGTCTATCCGCCCGGTTTGACTAAACCTGACGTCTCGGCGCCGGGCGTGAATGTCAAATCGTGTGATTACCAGAATAATAGCGGTTATCTTGACGGCTGGAACGGAACGTCCATGGCGACACCCCATTGTGCCGGAGCCGTGGCCCTCATGCTGCAGAAGAACCCTTATTTGACGATAAGAGAAATCGACAGTATCCTGCAGGTGACCGCAGTGGACCTGGGTCCTGCGGGCAAGGACATGGATTTTGGTGCCGGCAGGATCAATGCCCTGGCTGCCGTCAACGCCACGCCGTCGCCGGGCGCGCCGGTGACTCCGTCCGTAATCAGCCCGCTTAATTACGCGCGTCTGCCCACGCTGACGCCCACGCTTCGGTTCACGACGACTGATCCTCAGGGTGACCGCGTTATCTACCGGATCTTTTGGGATACTGATACCACATTCAGTACTCCCGACAGCTCAACAACGGCATCATTCGCGAGCGGAGCGACCGCGCAATTCGTGTTTCCGGCGCTCGCGTCGGGTGATACATACTGGTGGAGAGTTAAAGCCGCTGATACAACCGGATCCGGGTTCTGGTCCGGCATGACCAGCCGGCGTTCATTCACGGTCGATCCCGCAGGATTACCGGCCAATACCTGTTCCTGGTACCAGACGCAGGGCGACCAGTTCGTAAATTGCACGTTCAGCGCGACTAGGGTCCAGGGTGACAGCGTTACGCTGGTGCCGCTGGGTTATGTTCAGGATACGCTCATGTTCCAGAACTTCGAAGCCGGGAGCATGCCGGCGGGTTGGACCGTGGTCAACGGCAACGGCGACGCGTACCTGTGGACCGTGGGCACGACCGGCGATATCGGAGGCTATGCACCGCCCACATATGGCGTTTATTACGCGTACTACTCTGACGATGACGCGGGCAGCGGGGTCACCAATAACAACGAGGAATTGATCTCGCCCAAGATCTATGTGCCTGCGTCGGCGGCGAATCTCTCGGTGATCTATGGCTGGGGTTTCCAGATCTACGAGACGGGCGAGAAATACCGGGTGAAGTTCCGGAAAAAGGTCGGCGCCGCGGCATGGACTGCCTGGACCGATCTGATCGTGTACACGGCAAGCGGCAACGGCACGCAGACGATCAGCTTGAGCGCGCAGCTGCCCTGCGATTCGATCCAGTTCGACTGGTTCTACTCCGACAGCACGGCAGCTTCGCACTGGGGTTATGCAAATGCGGCAGACAATGTGCTCGTGTCTTATGATTGGACCTTTCAGAACAATGCCGGTACGCTTACCGGGCCGGGGGTTGTTTACCACACGCTGGCAACAACTTACGCGCGGTCGGCGTGGGGTGACGTTGTTTGGCGCAAAGCAGCGGCAACTGATTCCATCGGCATGCAGGTTGAATATTATAACGGCGCGATCTGGCAACTGGTACCCAATGCACTGATCCCGGGCAATTCCTCCGGGATCTTCAAGCAAACGGCCGCGGACACGGTACGCCTGAACTTAGTGACCGATACGGTTACTTATAATACCCTGCGCTTGAAAGGACTGTTCTACCGGATCACAAAAGCACCGGGCGATCCGGCATTGCTCGATTGGGAAGTGGGCAACCTCAGCCGTTATGTCGGTGTGGCGGAGCGGAAGTCAGGCGGCACTATGGTGTTCGGTCTGTCGTTGATGCCGAATCCGTCCTCGAAACGGATCACTATACACTATGCACTAAGCACTAAGGATCCGGCTGCGCAGTTACGGATCTTTGACGCGGCGGGCCGATTGGTTAAGTTATTCAACCACTTAACCATTCAACCAGTTAATCAAATCGTCTGGGATGGTTCAGACGACGTGGGCCGTTCGGTTCCCGCCGGTGTTTATTTTATCCGGTTGGAATCTGACGGGCAGGAGAAAATAGAGAAGGCTGTTTTACTGCGTTAACAGCCTGAAGTTAGGAGGCTATGAGGCTATGAGGAGCAGATGAACTGGAAAATAAAAAGCTTTAATTCGTATCTTCATAGCTTCATAATCTCATAGCTTCGGATTTTTCAGGGAAAGAGGATGTGAAGAGCGGAAATTACAGAGTAAAAAGTCATATCTTCCTAACCTCTTATCCTCATAACTTCGAATTCTTTAAAACAAGGAGGTCATTTATGAAGAAGCTATTATTGTTGTTGTTAGGTGTTTTATGGGTGGTGCCGGGGTTCGCGTTGGTGAGTCCGGATCTGCAGGGGGTGATGACGCGGGCCCGGACGTCGGATCTTATCTCCGTTAACATCGTGTTCAAGGATCAGATGGATCCTGGGCAGTTGACGGCGATGGTCAAGTCCTTGCCCAAGCCGGAGCGCCGGGCGATGGTGGCGAAGATCTTAACTGATTTTTCGACCGAGCGTCAGGTAGAAGTGATGGCATATTTGAAAACCATGGAAAAGCAGGGCAAAGCAACCGAGATCAAATCGTTTTGGATCCATAATGGCATTCACTGCCGGGCGACGGTGGAAGCGATCAATGCTATCGAACAGCGGGCTGAGGTTTATTATGTGGATTATGATCTGAAGCTGATCAAGTTGGAGCGGGGTAATAATACGCCGGTTCCGCCCAACCGGGAGATCGCGTGGGGTGTGCGGAAGATCAACGCGCCGGCAGTATGGGCGTTGGGTTACACGGGTCAGGGTGTGGTGGTGGGTATCGTGGATACGGGTGTGAACCATAATCACTTAGATCTTCACGATCATATCTGGACCGATGCCAATTATCCGAACCATGGTTGGGATTTTGAGTTCAACGACAATGATCCGATGGACGAATCGGGGCACGGTTCGCACTGTGCGGGCTCAGTGTCTTCGGATGGGACCGCGGGGTCGCAGTGCGGGGTGGCGCCGGATGCGCAGATGTTGTGCTGCAAAGTGCGGACAACGGCCGATTCGGTAGCCGAGTGGCAGGTTTTTGCAGCCTGGCAGTTCTGTATTTCGCCGCCGTTGTCGCCGACGCACGGCGCGGATGCGATGACGATGTCGTTAGGCTGGCAGCTCTCGTGGAGTCCGCATCAGGCGACGTGGCGGACGAATGCGAACACAGTGGGCGCCGCGGGGATCATCCAGTGCGTGGCGGCGGGCAATGAGAGCGGAATCGCGCCGCCCAATTCGTGCCGGTGTCCGGGCAATGTGCCGTCGCCATGGCGGCATCCGGCAAATGGCGCGACCGGTGCGCAGTCGAACATCATCAGCATCGGGGCGACCGACAGTCTGGACAATATCGGCAGTTTTTCGAGTTTGGGTCCGGTGACCTGGCAGTCGATCGCGCCGTTCAATGATTATACGTATCCGCCGGGTTTGACCAAGCCCGATGTGTCGGCGCCGGGCGTGTACATCAAGTCGTTGAACTATGCCAGCAACAACGGGTATGTGGACGGCTGGGACGGGACCTCGATGGCGACGCCGCACGCGGCAGGGACCGTGGCGTTGATGCTGCAGAAGAATTCCTTTCTGACGCAGGTGCAGGCCGACAGCATATTGCAAGTGACGGCGGTGGATCTGGGCGCGGCGGGCAAGGACAATACATTCGGCGCGGGCCGGATCAACGCCCTGGCCGCGGTCAATGCCACACCGTATCCATTCGCGCTGGCGCCATTGTTGTACCGGATCAGCGATCCGCTCGGTAATAATAACGGGATGTGGGAGAGCGGTGAACGCGTTAACCTGATCGTGCCGGTGCGTAACCAGACCGGAAGTGCCGTTACCAGCTGTGTTGCGACATTAAGCGAAAGCGATGCTTATGTCACGATTTACAACGGAACGGCCAATCTGGGGACGATCGCTGCCGGCGACACGGTTGACGCCATTTTTGACGTTGCCGCGTCACCCACGACACCGTTGATGCATCTGGTGAACTTTACATTGAACCTGGCGCATTCGGGCGGTAACATGAATTATCCGCTCGACGTTTATATCAACCCATTGCCGATTCTGACATACCGCCATGCCACGGTGACCGGCGGCAACGGCAACGGCGTGCTGGATCCTGGCGAGACGGCAAATCTACTGGTTACGTTAAGGAACGATGGCGTCGCCGTCGCCACGGGCGTAACTTCGCAGCTGACCACGGCTTCGCCGTACATCACGATCAATGATAATTCCGGCAACTATCCCAATATCGCGATCAATGACACGGCGAATAACCTTTCAGATCCGTTCAACATAACGGCAAGTCCTGCGACGCCCTATGGCACAAGCGTTGCGTTTAACATGATCGTGCAGTCAGGGTTGTATATTGATACGCTGCCATTCAACCTCACCGTTGGAATGATGCCGCCCAGCGACACCGGATACTACTATGCGTATTGGTCGGGCGGTCCTCATACGCAGTGCCCGGTCTATTCCTGGTATGCGATCGATACGACCCAGACACTGCATGTCGGGACGGCGCTGGACTATAGCGACGACCAGACTGGCCAGTTCACATTGCCGTTCACGTTCAAGTACTACGGGGTGAACTATACCCAGATCTCGATCTGCTCCAACGGCTGGGTCGCCCTGGGTTCGACCACGAGCACGGACTATACCAACAGCGGCATTCCGAACGTGGATGGACCGCCGGCAATGGTCGCCGGCCTGTGGGATGATCTGTATCCGGGCACCGCAGGTGAGCCCGCGTGCATTTACTACTATAATGACGCGACCAACCATCGGTATGTGGTCGAGTGGTTCCGCGTGCCGCACATAAGTTATCCGAACACTCAGGAGACGTTCGAGATCATACTGTATGATCCGGTTTACTATCCGACGCCGACCGGCGATGGCGAGATCATTGTCCAGTACCAGCACCAGATGCGGGAAACCGACAACACCTGCGGGATCGAGAATTTCAGCCAGAATGTCGGCATCCAGTATTTCTTCGAAGGGTCCTATCATTCGCTGGCAGCGCCGATCACCGATTCATTCGCGCTGAAATACACGACCTGGCCGCCGTCAGCCGGCGTGGCGATCAAGGAATCGGAAACACGCAATACCGGGATGGTTAGGACGTCGCTGACTGTGCAGCCGAATCCGTTCAAACGGACCGCGCAGATATCGTATGCCGTAGTCGGTAATCCGCAAATGGCAAAGCTGGGGATCTTTGATGTGACCGGTCGGTTAGTGGTTAACCTGTCATCGCGGATCGCGGATAACGGTTTACGGTCTACGGTGTTCTGGTTTGGCACAGACCAGAACGATCGTTCAGTTCCCGCCGGCGTGTACTTTGTGCGGCTGGAAGCTGACGGGCAGGAAAAGATAGAGAAAGCGATTCTCTTAAGGTAATCCCGTATTTCTATGCAGAAACACGGGACGCTCATTTCGGCAATCAAATCACAAATAAAATTTGAGCCGAAATGGCGAAAGCAGTTCTGTTACGATGAACGATCCCCGTGTTTTTATTGAAACACGGGACACTCAATTTTACAGCGCATCACAGAAGATGCACGTAAAATTGGTGAAGGCGATTCTACTGCGTTAACGGATCGAGGTTATGAGGTTGGGAAGTTAGGAAGAGCAGAAAAGACGAGGATGAGAGGTTATGAAGAGCGGAAGTTATGAAAAAGATTTTTTTATCATAACCTCGTAACTTCGCATCTTCGTAGGTTCAATTTTTATTAACTTCTTACCTTCATAACTTCTATCATTATTAAAGACAAGGTCACGATTTTATGCGAGTCGTGACCTTGTATTTTAAGTGGTTACATTGACATCCCGAGGTTAATGGTTATATTCTTAATTAATGGCTAAAAGCGCAGCGCCCTTGCTGCTGATATTTTTGTTATTGATCTTCTGCGCGCCCGCATCAACAGTCACGCACGACACGCCTGGATCGTCTTTTGGTTTAAATACCAAGGATGCGATCGTGCTATCGGAAAAGCTCGGGTCGGTCATCGATCCGGACATTAGAGCGCGGTACAATCTGTTCCCTGATCTCAGTTTTACTATAGGCGAAAGTGTTGATACCGCTGTTTTGTTCATCGAAGCGCGCTTCTATCATTTGGGAAAAGGCGGTTATATTGTCAGACTCGTGACCACCAAGGGTACTTATCAGGCACAGAACACTGGTGCTAAAGCAGTTGCCATACTGCAGGATTATTTTATCAGTTACGATTCTATTATCTACTATAATAAAACGTGGTTTGAAAAAAAGTGGGGGATCGTCGACTATGACATTCTTGGACAGCCCATAACCATTGATGAAGTTGAAAAATTGACTAAACCGAATCCGCGCATGAAGTACGGCGGACTGGGCGCGATGATCGTTGGCGCGGTGCTCGGCGGGTTTACCGGTTATACTGTCGCTACCTGGACGACTATGTTCGGCGGTTGTCTGGGCGGCACTGGAGGCTCTGCAGACACCAGCAACAATAGCGTATTGGTCCCCACATTGACCTGCGCGGGCCTGGGCGCGGTTCCCGGTGCCGCGGCCATGGTCACGGCGGAAATTTTGAAAAAGAAATACGATAAGGCAATTCAACAAATAAAGCGCAACCGCATGCCGTATTCAATAAAATAATAATATTAGCACCATAAAAATGCATTCACCGATCCATAATACTTAAGTGTAAAATAATTTTCTCACGTCAGGCTTGCAATGAACTGAAATATTCATATACTTGCGGCAATGTTCGCCGCGTATTACACATTTGACGATATCATCGGACTCGATGCGGTAAAATCAAAAGCCCGGAAACTTGCCACCCTCGATGTCAATGTATTGATCTTCGGCGAAAGCGGAACCGGCAAGGAATTATTCGCACACGCCATCCACGGCGGCAGCCGCCGGGCAGGCGGGCGTTTTGTTGCCGTCAATTGCGGCGCAGTGCCGGAAACTCTTTTTGAATCGGAATTGTTCGGGTACCAGCAGGGCGCGTTTACTGATGCCCGCAAGAACTATCAGGGTAAGATCGCGCACGCTCACGGCGGAACCATGTTCTTTGATGAGGTCGGCGATCTGCCGCTGGAATCGCAGGGAAAGTTGCTGCGCGTGCTGGAGACTAAAAAGATCTGCCCGCTGGGAAGCAACGAGGAAAGAGCGGTCGATGTCAGGTTCATTTTTGCGACCAACAGGGATCTGAAGGAGATGGTCGGCGGCAAGCAGTTTCGCGAGGACCTTTATTACAGGATCAACACTCCCGTGATCGTGATCCCTCCTCTCAGGGATCGCAGGTATGAGATCCCTGATCTCGTACAGTACTTCATGCAAAAGCTGCTGGACAGCCCGGTAAAGTTCACTGCCGGCATAAGCAGCGAAGCGGTTAAAAAGCTCTCTGAATACGATTTCCCCGGTAACGTGCGGGAACTGGAAGCTGTTTTAAGGACCGCGTACTTCATGTGCGCGGGCGACGTGATCGAGGCGCGCGACCTGGTGATCGAATCGCGCCAGGATGATTGCAGCAACGGTCATCATTATATCGGCAGTTTCGATAACAACGGCAATGGCAGCAACGGGGGGAGATTTATTCCCTTGTCCTTGTCTTTTAATGAAAAGGTCGATCGTTTTAAAATCAAATTGATCCAGGAATGCTTAAGAAAACATGATGATGATGTCAAAAAGGCGTGCGCGGAACTTGGCATCTCGGAGCGGCAGGTGTACAGGTACTTGAGGAAAGCGAAGAAGAGATGAAGGGATGCAGAGGAGCAGAGGAGAAAGGATGAGGGGATGGGTGGATAAGGGGATGGGGGGCTGGGACCAAGGATTGAGGATAAGAGGTTATGAGGATAGGAGGTTGTGAAAAAGATTTGGGATGAAAAAAAGATTGAAGTTATGAGGTTATGAGGTTACAAAGTTATGAAAAAATAAGGAAGGGGAAAAACCATAATGATTGACAGCTATCAAAATCCATCTATAATTTAACAGTAGTGATCATAATATCGTAGTGAACTGGATTTAGAGGGGAAAGATTCTATGAAGGTAAATCTGAATCAGTTTTTAATTATCTTCCTGATAATGTTGCCAGGTGTCTACGCTCTCAACGTTGACACAACCTTATCTGGATCCGTTGGCAAACAATTGTTTATTAATAACCTGGTCGGCGATGTCATCGATGCCGGAGAGGCAAAATATTACGGACTTTTTTCAGACATTGAGGGTTTCGAGAGCGCCGCTTTTTATGATTTTGAATACTCTGATGATTCCACTTGGGTACGAAGATCCACGGATACTTGTTCGGGATATGTCGTAGTAAAGATCATCCGGACTGAGGATCATAACCCAAGCGGTCCTGACAGCAGCAGCAGCGCAGCGATAAGCATTGAAAAACATGTCCGCATCAGCCGGGATGCTTTCCGGTCCCTGCAGGATTATCTTTTTTATTTCTGGGAGATCGTACGCGACAAGCGTTTCCGAGAGGAATTCGCAGAAAACCATAGGGTCGAATGGCCGCTGATAACTACGGAGGAGATGGAGGCATCAGAAAAGGATACGCGCAATTACCTTCTGAAAAATTCTGCCTGCTGTATAGGTAGTCTCGGAGCAGGCGGATCATACATTGGCGCTCTGGCAGGCACGGAAATGACATATCACAGCACCGATGGGTGTCTGGGTTACTACACCTACTCAGTTGACCCGGTTTCAGTTTATTGGGCGGCTATTGCCGGTGCTGGACTGGGGTGTATGCTGAGCAGCGGTTTATATGCCAACGACGCGAAAACGGAAGCGCTCAGGCGTGGCATCGTGGCTTTCGACAGCTACAACATGCCAATTACAAAGGATGATATCAGCAATGAGGCATATTATGCAAACCGCACCGCAGTTAATGGCTGGGCGGAGTGTCTTGGTGTATCAGCAGCACTAACCACAGGACTTTTACTATATCTGCCATGGATGGGTAATATATTGCCTGCCGTGCACCCTGAGACTGAAGCCGACAAGTATCGAGTACTCGTACCGATAGTCGCTGTTTCATTAGCGGAATTCAGCGTGATAATGAAAATAAGCTGGGACCTGGGCGAAAAACGCGACCGGCAGGCGGCGATAGAGAGGATCAAGAAAAAAAGAGAACAGCAGAGGGAAGGCCGACGTTGAATCTGTGTTGTCATTTCAAATTCATTAATTTTCTGGATTCCCGCCGGCGCGGGAATGACCAGATACCGACGGCAGTACCGTAGCGTAATCTGCAGCTACCAGCAAGCCTGCCAGGTCATGCCGTCGTAGACCATGAGTTTATGCGTGGTTGCATCCATGTAGATGTCGCCTTCAGCCGGACCGGACGGCGCCGAGACCAGCGGTTCCAGTCTCATGACCGCGGAGACGTGAAGAGTGCGCTGGGGATTGGTGGTTCCGATGCCGACATTGCCGGAAACCGCGGAATACTGGTTGTTGCCGGATATGGTCCAGTCGTTGTCGCCGGCACTACCCCAGTTCAACTGACCACTGCCGTTGGTGATCATAACCTGGCCGGCGGCGCCGCGGGAACGCGGAAACTCGTAGCCGCTCGCCTCGGTGCCGAACCATGTGTGGGGCATGTCGACCATGAAGGTTGAATCCGCAGTCAGGTTGGAGTTGATGCCGAACAGGTATGAATATTTACCGGTAGCGGTTATTGTATCTGCATAACCACCCAAGATAGCTGAGCACTCTCCTCCATTTGCATTGAACCACCCTCCGCCAACGACTGCATGTTCATCGCTGCTTGAATTATAACATCCTCCACCTACGAACGAATGTGGACTAGTGGCTTTGTTCCAATCACCACCGCTTATTGCGGATCCGTAATCAGTGGCGGAATTTCCCATACCGCCAGCAACCGTTGAGTAACTTCTTTGTGCAATATTGCCATCACCACCACTAACGGTGCTGTATTCACCCCATGCTCTATTAAAATATCCACCGCCAATTGTCGCATAGTTGCCGCTGTCCGCTTGGTTTATCCATCCACCGGCGATTGTTGTATAATCCATAGCGGCGAAGTTCTGAAAACCACCACATGCAACAGCATACTGACCAGTGGCGCTGTTGTTTTCACCGCCGCCAATAAAGGTGCAGCCGCCATTGGCAATGTTGCTTTGTCCACCTGCCACAACATCGTATCCACTTGCGCTATTACCATATCCGCCGCCCACTGCGCCATACCAAATCGCTGAATTGTAATATCCTCCTGCTACAGTCGCATAGTCGCCGTTTGAGGTGTTATAGGAACCGCCTCCTACAGTCGTAGTCAAACCAATCGCAGAGTTGTGACTACCACCGCCTACCGTTGCATATTCGCCGCGGGCGTTGTTATATTGACCGCCGCCAACGGTCGAACGATTGGCCGCGCTGTTATAATATCCGCCAGCGACGGTGTTGTACTTGAAATTATTACCCGTTATGCCGGTTGTACATGCTACACCGAAATTCACATGCGTGCTGTCGGCATTGCCGAATAACACATTGCCGGGACGGGTAAGACCCCACCGACCACCCATCTGGAGTGTCGTGTCAGCACCATCGGTGATGCGGAATGTCCAGTCGTTATCCGCCACGGCATTTCGAGCATACTGGGCCGTGTCGGAATAGGTCGAGATGTAAGAATACGGTGATGATACGATTTGAGTCCTAGGTGCCAGGATTTGCCCTGCTACGGTCAATTGCAGCCAACGGTCAGTGCTGTTTGTGAACACGCTGTCCGGGATTGTAGTCACACTGCCCAGGAGAACGTTAAATATGCCTTTGTTAACACTGACCGAGAGTTGGGTTTCCGACCATTTCTGAGAACCGCCCGATGGGCTATCGAATATAGCGAATGACAGCGAAAGAGACGGATTGGTGGTCGGATTGCCGAGGGTGTCGGTGAGATAACCCTGGTAGTTGAGCAGGTGGGGGGATAAGCGGACATCAGTTCTATTAGCAAGGTTAAAACCTTGCCCTACGTTAGATTTAGTCGTCTGGCTAAACGCTAATGCCAGAAATATAATCATGCATACAAGGATCTTTTTGCACATTGTTCCTCCTTTTGCAGTGCAATTATGTTACTATGTTAATAAGTTGATTTAATCATATTAAGTATTTCAGTTAAGTCAATGATCCCAAAATGAGGTTCTCGACAAGCTCGAACAGTAAAAAATGAGATTGCTTCGCACGCAGAGCGCTCGCAATGACACCCCTCACCCCTGCCCTCTCCCTCAAGGGGAGAGGGAATCGTTTTTCCTGAGATTGCCCCAAAGGGACTCCATCTATTAGAAACATCGTTATTGAAGATTGCTTCGCCCGCCACACTGCTTGGCGGGCTCGCAATGACAACCCTCACCCCTGCCCTCTCCCTTTGAAAGGGAGAGGATACAGGTGAGGGATATGGGTCGCTTCTTTAGTCTGTCTTGTTGCTTTTGTTTTGCCGACCAAGGTCGGCCACTACAGCTGTTTGCGCTGGTTATTTCAGAAGAACAACTTTTTGGGTGAATGCCTTATCACCTGCGGTTAGTTTCACGAAGTACACGCCGGTAGGGACTGGACGGCCCATGTTATCTAAGCCAGACCAGATGATATGGTTAAATGGTTGAAAGGTTGAATGGTTAAATGATTTTACCAGACGACCGGAAGCGTCGAAGATCTTGATACATAGTAAATCCCCCCCTCCTTTATCCTCCCCCTCGAGGGGGGAGGGAAAGGGTGGGGGTGAATTTGGAATTTGGAATTTAACTATAAGGTTTCCCGAGCACGGATTCGGCGTAATGTTCATTCGTATCATTCGCCTTTTTTCATTCGTTTCATTCGCAGATACGTCAGTCGCGTTCTCGCAAACCCACACGTAACCGTCCTGACCGCCCAGCACGATGTCCAGGTCACCATCGCCGGTCCAATCGATGAAATTGGAACGGGAGTGGGTGAGCGCATCAATGAACATATTTTCAGCGGTCTGCAGGGTTTCGTATTCAGCGTTAAATATAGGCGCGGCATTCGTGCCGATATTCTTAAAAAAATACAGGTAACCCGTTACTCCGCCGACGATCAAGTCTTTTACGGAATCACCGTCCAGGTCATAGACCACCGGATCAGAATGATCAACGAACAGCTCTGCGCCGCTCGCGTAGATAAGCGAATGGTTCCTGAACGCGGGACTGGAATTGGTGCCGGTGTTAAGATATGCGCGCACATTGCCGGTTGCCGGCGGCATCGCGTATGTTTCGCCAAGGATAATGTCTTTTCTGCCGTCTTCATCCCAGTCGTTGATAAAGGGAAAGCCATTGGCGGAAACGCGGATGTCGACCATGGCACCGGACGAATCGCGCTGGATATGACCGGCATTGTGAAGGCCGCTGCCGGTCTCTAAAAACAGCGTCAGGTATCCTTCACAGTCGCCGGCAATGAGGTCGCGCATGCCATCCTCGTTCCAGTCGCAGACCGCGACCGTGGAACCCTGGCATCATGTATAGGGGAGGATTATGGGCGCGCCGTCAGCATACAGAAAAGAGGAATCGCCGAAGACCGGTTCGTTGTTCGTGCCGATGTTCTCGTAAAATGAGATCATGCCGTTTATGAATTGCCCGATGACAAGATCTTTATCGCCGTCGCTATCCCAGTCACAAGCGACCGGCGAGCTATAGAAGATTACATCGATCGTATCGCCGGCCTGGGTAAAAATAAGTTGGGGTTGGCTGAACAGCGGGGCAGAAGTAAAGATAAAAGCAGCGGCAAGAAGTAAAGATTCAAACATTATCGTTTTTAGACGGCTTGATGCAGTCCGGTCGGTTGTAGTCGGGTTTGTTCACCCGGCGGGAAACCTCATAGGCTTCCATATCTTTCGAGTCGTATGGTTTCAGCAAAGGCATGAGCTCTTTCGGATCGCTGATCTCGTTGTCGAGCCAGATTTTTCTGTGTTCGCGTGGGATAATTGCCGGCATGCGGTTATGTATCGCTGCTAACAGTTCGTTGGGTGTGGTGGTTATGATCGTGCAGGTAGTGAGTATCGACCCATCATCGGGAGATTTCCATGTTGAAAAAAGTCCCGCAAGGCCGAACGGTTTATTGGAAAGCATGTGAATATACATCGGCATCTTTGATTTTTCATCGAGTTTTTTCCATTCGTAAAATCCGTCCGCCACGATCAGGCAGCGATGGTTTTTAAAGATCCTTGAAAATGCGGGTTTCTCGGTCAGGGTCTCGGCCCGGGCATTGATCATCCGGTTGCCGATCGTCGGGTCTTTCGCCCAGAAGGGGACAAGGCCCCAGCGAAACGCGGCGATCTGGGTCGTCCCTTCCTTGTTTATGATACCGAGGACGTTCTGCATTGGCGCAACGTTGTAACTTGGTTCCAAAGCCCATTTTATCTCGCCATCTGGACCAGCGACAGCGTCAAACTCTTTTTTTATCTCGTCGACCGGGCACTTTCTGACGAATCGTCCGCACATAGTATGATGTCGCTCCTTTTTAGCGTATTAGCGCAGGCTAAAGCCTGCGGCTACATCACGTCGATAGAACACACCGTGTTACCTGAGAAGCATCACTTTTTTCGTGACCTTATCGTACTTGTCTGAAAGTTCGACGAAGTATGTACCCGAAGGCAGCTTGTTGCCGGCTTCGTCGTCACCGGACCAGGTGACAACACTAGGCACTATGGAGTAGGCACTAGACAGTGAAAAAGATTTCACTAAACGACCTGCCGAGTCAAAGATCCGCAAGGCAGCATTTGGGTGCTTAGTGCTTAGTGTATAGTGTATAGTCAGTTTGCTGCTGAATGGATTGGGCCAGGCCTTAACCGTAACTTGACCGGCATTCATATCCGCGTGCTCTTCCACCCCTGTCTGTATCAGTCCCTCTTCGGTGTAATTTACAGAACCATTGTTCCAGCCCGCGATCGCGTAAACGCAGGAACCGACGACGGCGACAGGCAGGGATTGCCGGGAGTATTGCATAGGAGTATCGGTAGCCCAGGAATTGCTGATTGGATTGAAGACCTGGCAGAGGGCAAGATAATTATAATAATCATATCCACCCAGCGCATATACTTGATCCGAATAACAAAATCCCGCATGGCAGTATCTGGCCGAGGGCATGTTTGTTTTGGTACCCCAGGTATTGTTCGCCGGGACATAATACTCATTGACGGTCGTAAGACCACCGCCGACATAAGCCGAGCCGCCGTAGACATATATCGTATCCCGGACCACGGCGCAGGCAGGTCCGAAACGCGCGGTCGGCATATTTGCCTTGGCCGCCCAGATATTGTTAACCGGATCGTATTCCTCGACCGTATTGAAAACCTGGCCGGACATGTTCATACCGCCAAAGACGTATATCTTCCCTGCCACCGTGGCGATGGCAAGCGTGTACCGGGGCGTGGGCAGCGCGGCTTTTGTCTGCCAGGAATCAGATACTGGATCGTATTCCTCGCATGCTCCGGTCGCGGTACTGCCTGCCCATCCGCCGATCGCATAGATCTTACCGTTTACGTATGCGCACCCGAGATGCGCCCGGGCCGTCGTCATGTTCGACCTGGATGACCAGGAATCGTTTGAAGGAATATAGATATAATTGGTCGTGTATCGGTTACCGTCAGAATCCCGGCCGCCGATGACATAGACCGTATCATTGATCACGGCGCAGCCAGAGCCGGCTAGAGCCTGGGGCATTGGGGTTTTGGTTGTCCAGGAAATGGAAAAGAGCGTTCCTAAAGACAAAAATAAGACAAGTAATAATTTCATAATGACCTCCCGTGGGTTATTATACGAACAGGGGGGCTTTTGTCAATTGTCATCGCTATTGCTGTTGGTTCATCCCGATAAAAGCAAAGAGGCACGCGGAACACGCGTGCCTTGATGTATTTACCCCTCACCCTTACCCTCTCCCACAAGGGGAGAGGAATAAGGGGAAGGGATATATTGTTTATCTCAGGAGTAGTGCTTTTTCTGTCGCCGTTCCGTTCGCGTGCTCGAATTCGACGAAGTACGTGCCCGCCGGCACCTGACGACCCGCGTCGTCTTCACCATGCCAGGTAACGATCGTGGAAGGTATGGATGCAGGAGCGTAGAATTTCACTAATCGTCCAGTCACGTCATAGATCTTGAGCGAGGTTGGGATAACGGATGCATCCCAGGCGATATTCAGCACGCCTTTGCACGGATTGGGTCCGATCGAGAAGAGCCGGGACGCCGTTGCGCCCTTGTTCTCGTCAACCCCGATCAAGACGACCGGCATCTGGACGTCATCAATGTAAAGACCTTCAAGTGTATCTGAGGCGTCGCTCATGAACCGGAAACGCAGACGCACAGTTTGTCCATAGTAGTTCGCCATGCTCAGTGTTTGTTGCGCCCATGATGTTTGGCTGCCATTCAAAACCAGCAGGGTCTGCCAGTTACCGGAGTTATTATCGATTTCCACATAGCTGTAATCCCAGTTCAGTTCCAGGTTGTAATAGCGCCAGTATTTCAACGAGCTGTCTGGCGTGACAACGAATGGGATCGAAGTCAGCGCCGCGTCACCGCGGTTTCCGTACAGGTGAGTGGCTTCACGGCCCGAGTACCAGGAATATGCGCTTGAGTGGTACCGGTAAGTGCTTCGATGCCAGAAATCGATACCGCCGGTATAAATGGGTCCATGTGCCCATTTCGTCGTATCGACATCCATGTTGTCAGAAAATCCTGGCTGGTTAGTCACGATAAAACTATATGTCATCGTATCCGCTGCCGAGCCGAACTGCAGTTTGAATGGAACTGTGCGCGGTGATGGGCAGGAAGCGCTGATATTAGCCTGGAATACGAGCACGGTGTCGACGTCGCCCGTCGCCAATGCCACTGTCTGAGATGTCTGACTGGCGATACTAACGTATGCATCAGAGGTAGATACTGACGTAGTACCATTGTATACACCCCCGCCGATGTTCTTCGCTTTGATAAAAAAGTTGACCATTTCACCCGGCTGGACAACCCGGTTAATGGCTTTGCTGAGTTCTGTGAAAGTTAATCCCCAATACTTCATTATGGGTTTTGGAACGATCACGATCTCGGCGCCTTGGTATATACGTTTTGTTGAATTGTTCTGAGTGAAGACTACGATTTTGCAGTCCCTTTCTTTCCATGCGGCATTGATCGTAAAGGCCTGCGTGTTGGTTATGCTGTCTCCGGCTGGGATCGTGATCGATGTGCCAGTACCGGTAGGCAACATGTCGCGGCACACATGTTCGATACCTGTCATGCCGTACCAGGCAGTATCAATATCGTTTTCAACCACGGCATAATAAAGATATGCAGTTATCGAGCTCGTGCTGTCATTCTTGACTTTTGCAGTGATTGAACCGTTATTTGTAAGCGTATCATATGTAGATGTAAGGATTATCCGCATGGGACTGGCAACAGCCATGCGCTGGGCAGCTGCGATCCGGTAGAAGGGAAACATGTTACCGGGATAGCTGATGCCACCGATGATCGTATCTGTTAAACCATCGATTGACACATACGGTGTTCCAGTCCAGCCATAGTAACTCCAGCGCTGAACACCATCAGCGCAGTAATACGGATAACCATTTGCGTGGTATGCAATGACCACTACGGAATCAAGAGAACGATTATATAATTCAGCAAGACCTCTTGCTGTACCAGGGCAGTATGGTCAACCCTGGATCCGTGTGAATTCTTCAAACACTACAACTCGCTGTGCGGCGAATCCTATAACAGCGAGTGCAAGAAGACCAAGCACCAATCCTTTCCGCATAATGCCTCCTTTTATTTTTTTATCAGCCCTTATGGGCTGAATATGATCACGTAAATCAATTTAGCCTTAAGTGTCAATTATTGTATATTATACTTAAAATATATGATTTGTCAAGGGGTAAGGCGAATGTTGATATCCCAGGTCAGGGTAACAAAAAGGCGTGCTTTTAAGCACGCCTTAAAACATTACCCCTCACCCTTACCCTCTCCCACAAGGGGAGAGGAATAAGGGGTGGGTATTTATTTATCTCAGCAGTAGAGCTTTCTCCGTTACGCTCCCGTTTTCGCCCGAAATCTCGATGAAATACGTGCCTGCCGGCAGCTGGTTACCGGCTTCATCGTCACCATACCAGGTGACAACACTAGGCACTATGGAGTAGGCACTAGACAGTGAAAAAGATTTCACTAAACGACCCGTTGCATCATATATATGCATCTGTGCATCATGGTCCTTACTGCTTAGTGCATAGTGGATAGTGATTTGTTTTTGGAACGGATTCGGCGCGAGCATCAATGAGTAAGGTCTTACATGAGCATTTTGGTTTTCTACGACTCCAAACACCATGGGAACGCGAAGGTCGTCAACATACCATCCTTCAGCGCCGGTGCTGCTGTCGCTGATAAAGCGGAAGCGCAGGCGAATTGTCTGACCGGCGTATTCGGCTAACGCGAAGCTGACCTGAGTCCATGATGTCTGACTGCCGGTGTACGATGCGAACTGACGCCACCATCCGCAGTTGTTGTCAAGTTCGAAATATCCATAATCCCAGTTGGCTTCCGAAGCGAAGTATTTCCAGAAGGACACACCGCTGTCCGGTGTGACAACGAAGTACGGCGAGACCAATTGGGCGACCTGGTAGTTCGGGTATGTGTGCGAGCCGTCGTTGCCGTTATACCAGGCGCTGGCCGGTGAGTGGCTGCGATAGGTACTGATATGCCATTGGTCATTAGAACCCGTGTGGGTCCAGCTGCCTTGCCCGGATTCAATGTCGTCTTCAAACCCAGGGTTGTCGGTTATCATCAGGCGGGCGCGGCTGGTATCGCCGGGCATCCCGAAATCAACCAGGAATTCGGCGATATGATCGATCGGGCAGGCGCCGGAGATCGCGCATTCGACCGCGAGTACTGTGTCTACGTCGCCCGGATTGATCGCGGTCGTCTGAGGAGTAGAGCTGTTGATCGTGACGTAAGCATCAGAAGTCGAGATCGTCGCGTTACCCGTGTAGACGCTGCCACCGTTGTTCTTGGCATTGACGTACATCATTATCGTTTCACCGGGCTCAGCCACGCGGTCATTGTTACCGCTGACTTCAGTGTAAGTTAAGCCGAAATATTCCATGTCCGGCTTGGGTTGGATGCGGATCAAACCGGCCTGGTAGATGAGCCGGGTCGAAGTGTTCTGGACCCAGACCACGATATAGATATTGTTTTCGTTCCAGGCGGTATTTATCGTAAAAGACTGTTCCCGGATGATCGTGTCGCTGGCCGGTATGGTCACCGCCGTACCGGTGCCGCTGGGCAGCATATCCCGGCAGACATGCTCGACCGTGGTCAATCCACCCCAGGAGTACGGGATATTGTTTTCCGTGACCGCAAAGTAAATATTACCGGTGACATTAGCGGTCGTATCGCTTGTGACCAGCGCGGTTACGGTCCCGTTATTCGTGAGTGAATCGTAGGAACAAGTCAGGTCAATGAAAAGCGGGCTGTGGATCGGTGTCCGCTGTGTTGCCCAGTACCGGTACCTCGGGAACATAGTTCCAGGGGACGAAAGACCGCCGACTTCGGTATAAGCGCCGTCGATCTTGACGTACGGTGTGCCGCCGATACTGTAGAACGTCCAACGCTGGCCGCCGTCTGCGCAGTAGAACGGATAACCACTGGCATGATAGGCGATCACGACGGTTGAATCGTAGGTTCGTGGATAGATTTCAGCAAGACCTCTTGCTGCACCAGGGCAGTACGGTCAGCCCGATACTCTGGTGAATTCCTCGAAAACGACCGTTCTTTGCGCCGCAAAGGTCAAAGCGGCGGTTAACAGAAACAACACGCAAAATATTTTGCGCATAAAACCTCCTTTGTTCTTGGCTATTTTATTGCTCGAACTTTTATCTATGGATATTATACTTTATAAGTAGGAAAAAGTCAATAGGCGAAAGCATTTGATACCACCCGTGAGGATAACAGTCTAGTATCCTCCCTTGCTTCTTTCCAGCATCTCTGCCATTTTCCAGATGGCACACTCGCTGCCTTTTTCCAGCGGACACTTCCAGCCGGCATTGATGTGCTTTGCCGGGCACAGCCTTGGCTTGCTGGTATCGGCGAATGGGCACAGAAAATATTCCTGTTTTTTTTCTTCGGCCATTGGGTATACCTCCTTAAATAAGTATCAATTTCCTGATTACCTAATACCATAAAGTATAATTGATTATATATATAAATCAAGAGCCGGTTTTAAGGTCCTTGTGGAGTCATCCCGGATCACAGGAAAACCACTTGCGCGAAAACTTTACTCCATTGACATCGTTCACTAATTCAGATAATATAATGCTCAAGATTTCAATAAAGGAGTGTTATGCGCCGAACAATTCTCTTTTTAATTATCGCTGTACTGGTCATTTTTACCGCCTGCGCGGAGGAAGAACAGACACCAACCCTGACGCCACCAACTCTGCTTTCACCGGCTGACGGCGCGATAATCACCCAGAATCCGCCGACATTTGTATGGAGCACGGTTAATGAGGACCAGATCGCGTACCGGCTTGATGTCGCGCGCGATTCAGTGTTCACAGATACATGTATTTGCATTTTAATATCTATCTGGCCGCCCGATACCCAGTACATATCGGACACGGCATTTGCGCCAGGTATGTATTACTGGCATATGTGCACGCGTGAGGATTGCTGAGGCGGCGAACAGGGGGATTGGTCAGATCCCTTTGAGTTTACAGCGCCGTAGAGGAGCACTAACCATGAAGAATACAATAATATATGTTTTCAAAAAAGCGGCTTGGTTTACGATCCTGTTTTGTTCCGGGATCGTTATTTTACATGCTCAAAATCCCGATACGAACGGGTCCGGTATCACCGCGGATGTCATGAACGAGATAAGGGCGTCGGTGAATTTTTCTGCCGTCGACACCGCTTTAATGAACGCGCTGACCAACAACGATGTCAACGCGCTGGTCGTTAACCGCGAATTCTTAAAAAAACACAACGATCTGTTCAGCCATGAGATCAAGACCGAGGGCATCACGGACCAGCAAAGCAGCGGGCGGTGCTGGCTGTTCGCCGGTCTGAACGTGCTAAGGCAACACGTGATCGCGAAATATAAGCTCGGGGATTTCGAACTGTCGCAAAGTTACCTGGCATTCTGGGATAAACTGGAAAAGGCCAATTTTATTCTGGAATTTTCCCTGCAGAACGCGGACCGGGACTTGAGAGAACGGGAACTTGACTATATACTTAACCAGGGTGTGGATGACGGCGGATACTGGGAATGGTTCGCCGCGCTGGTCGAGAAATACGGCGTGGTACCGAAGGACGTGTATCCCGAGACCTACCCGAGCAGTAATACCTGGTCTATGACCAGCGCCCTATACGAACAGACCCTGGCCGGCATACAAGAACTGCGCACCATGGCCCAGCAGCGCGCGGGCATGGAGCGGCTCCACCAGAAAAAAGTGGAAATACTAAAGGAAGTCTACCGGATACTGGTTTTGAATTACAGCGAACCGCCGCGGGAATTCATATGGCGCTACGAGAACAAGGACAGCACAATATCGACCAGCAAACCCTACACGCCGCTTTCGTTCTACCAGGAAGCGATCGGGCTGAAACTGGGTGATTTCGTGTCCGTAATAAATGACCCAACCCGGGAGTACAACCGTCTTGTGCAGTTCGACAATACCCGGAACATCTTCGATACCAAAGATCCGGTGCACGCCAATGTGGAGATATCCGTGCTCAAGCAGGCGGCCCAAAAAGCGATCATGGACAACGAACCGGTCTGGTTCGCGTGCGATTTCGGGAAAGAGACATACGGTACCAAAGGGATCTTTTCATCCCGGATACTTGACTATCGCTCCTTGTACCGCAGCCCCGGAAGTCTGGATAAGAAAGAACGGATCCTGTACCGCTTTACGCACGCGAATCACGCCATGGTCTTGCAGGGAATGGATATCGACCCGCAAACCAAAATGCCGATAAAATGGCGGGTCGAGAATTCCCACGGCAGCGAAAGCGGACATGACGGATTTTTTACCCTGTACGACGACTGGTTCAACGAATATGTCTTTGAAATTATTGTTAGTATCAAATATCTGCCCCAGGAAGTAAGGGAGATATACAAGCAAACCCCGTTGCACCTGGCGGTATGGGACCCGATGAACGAGATGCTTAAGGTTGATAAGGATTGATGCGGTTTAATGCTTCTTGACATTTACATTCACGACCATATAATTATACATAAACGAAAACAAGGAGGTTTTATGAGCATTCGACTATACTTAAGTATCCTGCTGGGTATGACACTGATTTTTAGTCAGGCAAGATATATGAATAGCGATGACCAGGTGCGCTTTGTGCCGCGCCTGCTAAATTATCAGGGGTTCTTGACCGACACGCTGGGTAATCCGATTACTGATCCGTCCCTTTCGATGTCATTTGCGATCTACGATGCAGTATCCGGCGGCAACCAGAAGTGGACTGAAAGCCAGACCGTGAGCGTCGCCAAGGGCGTTTTCAGCGTGCTTCTGGGGAGCATAAGCGAGATGCCGGATTCAGTTTTCACCCGGGGGACCGACCGGTGGCTGGAATTGACCGTCGTCTCTCAGGTCTTGTCACCACGGACGCAGATCACAGCTGCTGGTTACGCGTACCAGTCGACCTATGCCGACACGGCCGAATACGCGCGCTCCAGCGGTGGCGGCGGAAGCGGCGGGTACTGGGCGAAAACAAGCTATCATCTGGTGCCGACCGAGGGCCTTGGTTTGACGATGTGCAATAATGTAGTCTTCGGCAGCGGGGACAGCACGCACGTGAATTTTGGTGCGGCGTGCACGACCGGGACCAGCGGCAGCGACTACCGATATTGCACGGTGAGCGGCGGTTTACGGAACCGCGCTATACTTGAAGGCTCGACGGTAAGCGGCGGCATGGATAATGTGTCGAGTGGCATGTACTCGACAGCAGTGGGCGGCGAGAGCAACACTGCCAGCGGTGGAAGAGCGGTTGTGGGTGGAGGCGGGAGCAACCAGGCTCAGATGTCGTACGCCATGATCGGCGGCGGCCAGAACAATACTGCGAGTGGCCTCGGCTCCACGGTCAGCGGCGGTTATTATAACCAGGCGTCAAATGATTATACCGTGATCGCGGGTGGATCATCCAATATCGCCTCGATGTACGCAAGCACCGTGTGCGGCGGTGAAATGAACCTGGCGTCAGCAGACTATGCCTTTACGGGCGCCGGATACGGGGATACAGCGTCCGGTTATTGCGCGACCGTGAGCGGCGGGGCCGCGAACAAGGCGATGGGCAGGTTCGCCAATGCCGGAGGCAGGCGGGCCAAGGCGAATCATACGGGCAGTTTTGTCTGGGCGGATTCGACCAATGCCAATTTCGCTTCGACCGGTGGAAATCAGTTCCTGATCCGGGCTTCAGGCGGCGTGGGCGTCAATACGAACGGCCCGACCGCGCTGCTTGATATTAACGGTACAACCGGTTATAACCAGGTGCGTATGAGGACGACTTACACGCCAACCAGCAGCACTGACGTTAACGGGAACATCGGTGATATTGCCTGGGATGCCGGTTATGTTTATATAAAGACTGCGGACGGGTGGAAAAGGGCGGTTTTGAGCAACTGGTAAAGTATCGTAGACTGACCTTTATCGCAAGACCACCAGTTTTTGGACATTGGTGGTCTGCTCGCCGACCGCTTTTAAGAAATACACACCGGCATGAAGACCGGACAGCTCCAATTTTGTTTCTGCTGAGTAAGGTTTGATATTAACTGTCGTAACAAAGCATCCCACGACATCGTACAATTTGATCTCTTTGACCCCTGATGTGTGCAACATGGCATATTTGGACGCGGGATTGGGTATGATGCGAAGGAATGCCACGATCGATCCGTGGGCCGTGTTTTCTTCAATACCATATGCATCCCTGATAACAGAGATCGATGAGCTGGATTTATTGGCGACAAAAACACGGTTGTAAAGCGGATCAAAAGCGAGACCCTCAGGATTTTTTCCTACCCCTATATTTTTTGTGATCGCGTTGGTCGCGCCATTTATAACGGCAACCGAATCACCACTATGGCAGCAGTAGATCCGGTTGAAAATAGTATCGGAAACCATGGATCCCGCACCATTAATGCCGCCTATGGCCGCGGTAACTGAATCAGTCGAACCGCTTACTACTTTGATCAAACTCGCGCTTTGGGAACCGCAGTAGATCATATTATTATTTGGGTGATAGATAACATAGTAAGGATTAGGACCGATAGTAATCGTTCTGATTATTTGATTGGTCGTACAATTAATGATCACCATGGTTGGGTTGATCTCATTCGCGACATATAGTTTGTTGTTGATGGGATTATATGCTAATGCCCAATTGCATGCCACGGGCATGGGTATCGTCGCCACGACCTGATTTGTATTGCCATCGATTGCTTTGACTTGTTGGTCGCCATAAAGTGAACAATACATCATGTTGTCATCATCGTCATAGCAAAGATCCGCAGGTCGGTTACCAATAGGTATTTTTGCGATCACGGTTTCTGCCACGGCGTCGATCACCCAAACCGTATCAACGACCGAGGGTATGTCGTCAATATAACTGGCACAGTATATTTTTTCGTTAAGGGGATTGTAGCCCATGGGTCTAAGGCCGGTCATGCCAGGAATTACATTGATGATCGAGTCATTATTACAGTCAATGATGAGGATCTGGCTATGAGTACGGTCGGCACAGAAGAGTTTGTTCATGGCGGGACAATAATGCATATCCGTGATCGTGACAGGTATGTCGAAATTTTTTACGATTTGATTGGTCGCGGCATCGATGGCCGTCATGTTGCGGCTATAGAAATTAGTACAGTAAATCTTTCCGCAGTTTGAGCAATAGGTCAACAGGTCGGGTCCGCTGCCGGGGTTGATATTGGTGATCACCGAATTGCTGGAGCAGTCGATTACCGGCACGATCGAATAGTAGTAATCCACGCAGAATAACGTATTATTCAATGGATCGGAGTAAAGCAGGTTGTTCCATCGATTGTTAACGGATATCGTAGCGATGATCGAATCGTTAATACTGTTGATCACAGCGACCAGGCTGTCTTCGGTGGAACAATAAACCATATTATATATCGTATCTGATGCGATAGATCTGGGATTTATGGTGTTAATGGTGGCGACCGATGTGTCGTCTGCACAATCAATGACGGAGATGGTGTTCATATATTCGCTCGTACTGTAAAGTTTGTCAGTGCCGGAGTTGTAGACACCGAATCCCGGATTTCCGACTGTAATAATAGTTCTAATGACCGAATCGTAAGAACAATCGATCACCGCAATTTGATCCTGATATCGCATGCCGCAATAGATCTTATTGCGTGTTGCACGGTAGATCATGAAGCTGAGATTATCACCGACCGGCACCTGTTTTGATATTGAGTCGGTAGCACAGTCGAAGACAAAGACCTCAGTGCCAAAATAGTAAGAACAGTAAAACTTGTTATTGAAAGGATTGAAGCATGCGCCGGCGCACGAAGACGGGGAGTTGATGGTTTTAACGATCGTATCAGCCTGGCAGTCGATGACCCGGATATAATGTCCGTAATTCGAACTATCGAAAACGTATATTCTATCATTGACGGGATTGTATCGGATAAATGCGGGTTCAAAATGTGGGATATATTGAAGAAGTTGATTTGTCGCACCATCGAATACTTTGATGCCGCTATATTCCGCGCATACATAGATCTTATTTCTCAAAGGGTTACAGTCTATGCCGGTCACTCTCCCAGACAAGGGAATACGGGCAATTTTTTGACCGGTCGCACCATCGATAACCAGCATGTACTCTCCTTCACCGCACATATAAACCCTGTTGGTTGCACTATTATTACTTATTGCAGTGGCATGATTGACGCCGACAAGTGAATCCGGAACCCAGATCGTTGTTTCCAGCCACTGGCACATGGCAAAACCGGGAAGTAGAAGGATAACAATAATCAATGACAGGATTACATGGACATTATATTTAATTTTCATCGTTCCTCCCTCAGAATATTATAGTACATCATGGGTGATTGTCAAGAGGTAGAAAAGTCATGATTTTTCGATAGAATAATATAAGCAAATGTCTTACTGTCTAATTATGTATCATATTGATACACTTTAGGCTCCCTTTTGATGGTTAACCAAATACCCCTGCTATATGAAGGTTGTCAACTAGTGATTTTGTTATTTACATCCGGCCTCCGATCATTATAATTGGTTATCCGAAGCGGTACCTAAGCGGGAAACCCCATCCTGCTATTCGTCCATGAAGGGACAAGGTAACTTATTC
>DASVHD010000024.1 GCA_036382775.1 bacterium
TAAACGGCAAGCGTGGGGAAATCATTCAGAGGCGAACAGAAAAACTGGCTCTGGCCAGGGTCAAACGGTCGGAATATTATAACCAATTTTCCACCTTAAATCCGACCCCTGTTTTGTCCGATTCCCGCTGAACCAGTACACTGTGGGGCAACCTCATCCTCGTTCGTCATTGCGAGCATTTTTTGTGCGCAACCTTACACCCCCTCCTTTTTTCTCCCCCCTCGAGGGCAGCATCAAAGACTAAACCCTCATCTTATTCCTCTCCCTTGGAAAGGGAGAGGGTAGGGGTGAGGGATAACTGGTGTCCCTGTGGGACAATCTCATCTTTTCAACGCTCCCAACGATATTAACGATCCAAACGTTCTCAACGATTCTCCTTACATTGACAGTGGCTTATTTTTTCCTATAATTATAAAAAGGAGACGAACCATGAATAGAGTCCGAATTTCCGTTATTGCTGTTTTTACAGTGCTTTTGGCCGTGTTCATGTTCAGCGCCACTCTTGAATCCTACATGGAAGAGGCTGGAAAATTAAGGACCGAAGAGAAAATCGATCAGGGGATCGCCCTGATGGAAAAAGCCGTGGCCGAATACCCGAAGAGTTCCGAGGCCTGGAACCTGCTCGGCGAATTGCTCGGCGACCAGGTCCAGAAAAATCCCGATTTCACGACGATGTTCAGCTATCTGGGCAGAGCCTTTGCCAGCTGGGATCGGGCGCTTGAGATCGATCCTCAAAACTTTACGGCGCGTTTTAACCGCGGCGCCTGGGCGGTCAACATTCCAAAATTCGCGGGTCAGCTGGACAAGGGCGTCGAAGACCTTAAAATCATTGTGAACATGCTGGGTGCATCCCCGGATCCGCAGATGTCCAAGCAACTCATCGGCGCATCATCCCTGCTGGCCAAGGGCCTGCAGAAACAGGGTGACTATGAAGGGGCCAGAGCGATCTGGTTGAATATCATTAAAATGGCGCCGGGAAGCGAACCGGCGAAATCCAGCCAGGACAATATCGACGGGATCGACCGGGTCATGGCGTGGTATAAGGATCACGGCGATCGTCGGCCGGAAATAGCAAAACTGCGCGCGGCGATCCTAAAGGATCCGAACCGCGTGGAATATTACAAGCAATTGGCCGCGGTCCTGGGTGATGAAGCCCAGACCGGCTATGACCCGCGGATCTATCTGGATACGGATTTCCGCACGGACCTTGCCTTCGAGGGCGCGAACATCCTGGACCGCGCCGTAGCCCTGGCCCCGGATGACCTGGAACTCCGTTTATCGCGCGCTAGTGTTTGCGTCAACATGCCTTTCTTCGTCGGAAAGCTCGAATCAGGCATCGAGGAACTGCAAAAGATCATCGCCCGGGACGCGCCGCCGGTCATAAAATCGGAAGCCCTGTACCTCCTCGGTTTTGCTTACCGGAAAAAGTCAAATACCCAGTGGACTAAGGTCGTTTCCGAATATCAGGGTACCGGCGCTTCAGAAGAGGTATTCGCCGCGCTCCGGCCCGACGTCGATCAATTGGGCGGCGAACTCAAACCGCCCTTCATAACGATCAATTTTATCCTGGGCTTCAAGGACGAACTCGCGCCCCAGACCGCGGTTTGGATCCAGGACAAGGCCGGCAATTTTATAAAAACAGTATACGTATCCGGTTTCAGCGGGTTTGCCCGCGAAAAGCAAATCGACCTGCCGGTCTATGCCGACAAATCAAAGTTCGCGGACGTGGACGCGGTGACCGGCGCGAGCATCGACCTGGGACATCACCTGTATCCATGGGACCTTAAAAACGTCAATGGTCAAACCGTGAAAAACGGCGATTATATTGTCTGCATTGAAGTTTCTTTCTGGCCCAGTATGCAGTACCAGCGGGTTGAGGTTCCGATCACCATCGGCAAAAAAGGTAACCAGGTCGTTCACAAAGAAGGTAACCTGATCCCGTACGTGGAAGTGACTTTAAAAAGATAGTAATTCTTTCTGAAATACAGATATTAGTTTTTGGATTTTCGTCATTGCGAGCCCGCCAATTAGTGTGGCGGGCGCGGCAATCACATCCGTTATCACTGGGCATTAGAATCTAAACTCTCACCTTTTTCCTCTCCCTTTAAAGGCAACATTAAAAAAACGAACATCAAAAATAATTGGTGTCCCTGTGGGAGAAATGGTTCTGGTTATACCGCCCGGATTATGGCGGAATACCTGGGTGCCCATGGGATCAAGCACATCTTTGGCAAGCCCTATCATCCCCAGACCCAGGGCAAGATCGAACGGTTCCACCGGTCGATCAAGGCGCAGGTCTGTCTGATCGTCTACTGCTCGCCGGAAGAGCTGAAACAGGGCATCGACGCGGCGATAAAGAACTACGCGCAGACGCCGCATACGGCCTTAAAGAACATGAGTCCTTTGGATGCTTATCTGGGGCGGAAGGAGGAGATCCTCAGGAAACGGGCCGAAAAGAAGATATTGACAATGGGGCACCGGCGGTTATATAATAAGGCGCTGAGAGAACATGACCGGCAACCTAAGAATGATTCCAATAATGGGAGTCCCCTTGGGGGGAAACCTTGATAAGTCTCCAACGACGTGTGGTCAAAATGTCCGGTTTACGCAGAAACATAACACCCGATATCCGATAATGGTATATAATTTAATAGGGGAAAAGTGTGGCTGAAAAAAAGGAAAAAAAGAAAGTATTCGTCTGCGATAAGGAGACAGAAAATGTTTTGGGAAAAAAACTTTAAAAAATCCGCGGATGAAGCCGGTGAATTCGCCGAGAGCGTCATCAACACCGTGCGTGAACCTTTGATCGCGCTGGATCAAGATCTCCGGGTGGTCACGGTCAGCCGTTCCTTCTATGAAGTCTTCAAGGTAAAGCCCGAAGAGACCGTGGGACAGCTTATCTATGATCTGGGCAATAAACAGTGGGATATCCCCAGGCTGCGGGAGCTGCTGGAAACCATCCTTCCGCAAAAAACGACCTTTGATAACTATGAGGTTGAACACGATTTTGCCACCATTGGTCGGCGCATCATGCTTCTGAATGCCCGGCAGATTCAAAGAGTGTCGGGCAAGGAAAGAATCATCCTCCTGGCCATCGAGGACATCACCGCGCGCAGGGAGATAGAAAGTGGACTGGAAAAAGCCCATGAAGAGTTAAAGGATTTAGCCGTCAAGTTAAAGCGCGCCGCGCAAGTAAAATCCGAATTTTTGGCCAACATGTCGCATGAACTCAGAACCCCGCTTAACTCTATTAACGG
>DASVHD010000025.1 GCA_036382775.1 bacterium
CGACGCCGGATGGCCGCCGCAGCCGTTCGCCATTGTCCGAAGGGATCTCGCCGGTCCAGGGTACGGATAAGAACGGCCCGACCTCGGTAATAAAATCAGCTTCCAAGATGGATCACATAAAGACCGGCGGCACATTGCTGAACCAAAAATTCACGCCCCAGCTCCTGGCTGACGACGAGGGGATCGCGAAGCTTGCCGCCCTGATCCGCACGTATTTTTATCTGGGAGGACATCATATCCAGTTCAATGTGGTGACCGCAGAAACCCTTAAAGCGGCCCGGAAAGATCCCGAAAAATACCGCGACCTGATCGTCCGGGTCGCGGGCTACAGCGATTATTTTGTAGACCTGACAAAAGAATTACAGGCAGAAATAATAAAACGCACCGAGCAGGGTGCGTCATAGCCAACCACTCTCCAGCTACTCAAACAAAAGGCCTTTGGTCCTCAACCTGGTCACGTATATGACCTCGCAGGAATTATCGCCGGTATCGTCCCGGCGGACCGAGGAACACCACCAGTAAGGCGTGCCATCCTTGTTGCCGTTGATATTCACCAGATACCCGCCGAGCTCGACAACATCGCCGCGTTTAAGCGACTTCACCGCTCTTGCCAGGTTTTCCGTTGCCGGAACGATGTGATTGTTCGAGCTGTAGCGCGCGACAAAATTATTATCACGCGTAAAACCGCTGCCGTAACGCCAATGATACCAGCGGTTGGATTGGGACCAATGCAGCTGCTTGTAGGTCTCGTCTTTTACAAGATCTCCCCACCCCAACGCGAAATCGCAGGGCGCGAGCATGGCGCTCCAACCGCTGCGGTAGTTTTTTTTACTCAGCACGATCCCGGAAATCGCATAGGTAGCCCTTAATGCAATGGCAAAATCAATATCCGACACCTTGATCTTGATCGAATCCGGAGAATTGATGATCTCCTGACGCGGGTCACTAAGAATATCTATCGGCGTGTCATCTGTGCCCGACGGCACGGCGGGCGGCGAGGACGTGCAGCCGATCACGATAACACTTAAGGCCAGGCATTTCTTGAGCCGCTCAAAAGAACGCATATTTCGAACGCTAACGGTTAAGCTGCCAGATCGTGAAATTGAGTACGGCGGCAAAACTGACCCACAATGCGTAAGGCAACAACAGGAGACTGCTGATCAATGATATGCGGTAGAAAAAATACATGGTCAACAAGATCGCCAGCCACAATATCACGATTTCGAAAAAAGCGAAACCCGGCGAACGCAAGCCGAAAAACAAAACCGACCAGCCAATATTAAGAATAAGATGCGCCAAAAAAACAAGCAGCGCCGTTCTGACGTCCTGGCTGGCCAGACCTTTATGCCAGATCAGGTATAATGATACACCCATTAATAAAAACAATATCGTCCAGACCGGACCGAAAATAATATTGGGCGGCCGGAATGACGGTTTGTTCAGCGTTTCATACCAGGTCCGTATCGATGGCATGGTAAATAGCGCACCGATAATACCTGCCCCCTGGCAGATGAATATGCTGGCGATCAGCTTGATGATCTCTTTAGTATTCATGTTTGCTCCTGCCGGTCATGGTGCCCGCACGAGGACCTTTTTTCCAGCCGCTTTTTGACCGGCATGCTCGATAATTCCCGGATCGCATCGGATGCGATCCAGCGCGCCGGCCTGGAATCGATAGCGATGATCTCCTTTGCCAGTTTCAGCGCCGCCCGGTTCAGGTCGCCGTTCCTTTTCCCGATGTTGCGTAATGCCCAGTTAACGGCTTTTTTCACATAGTTGCGCTCATCCGTCGCCGCTTTTTTTATTAACGAAAAAAAGGCCATGAAAACACCGTCGCCGGCAGTACGATCGTGCCATGCCAGGCATGCGATCAGAGCAAATGCCGCACGTTTAACGTACTCTTCTTTACGCCGTGACCACTGTTTTATTTTTTCCCGGACGAGGGGTGTTTTTTCGAATAGATTCATGCATACCTGATCACACACATCCCAGGAATCAAAATCCTTGACCCAATCTTCCATCTGCTTGCCCGTAAGTTTGTTCGGTTCATCGATCATACCCGCGAGGATCCGGGCGTCTGAGATCCCCGTGTCCCATAATTTCAGGGCAAGATCGTGATTTTTCCCGATCTCTTTGGCTAATGCCCTCAAGTCCGGGATCGGCACGCCCAAACGCTTTTTTATCGATATCCCGAACCTTGCCATGCCGTCAAGCTGGCCAGGCCGGGCTTTATCCTTCAATCGTCGCATCGTATCAGTAACCGTCATCATGTAAACTCCAAGGCTTTTATTATGCTGAAATCTTGCGTTTAGTCAACGGCTTATATGCCGCGGCGGGCGGCGATCTTCCTCTTGCTTGCAGACCGTGAATGACTATAATCACTGGCAATGTTCAGAATGGATGCCTTGATCGTATGCCTTATCATCCTGCTATCGGTTCCAGCCGGCTGCGGCTCCCAGTCTGACACGGCCTCGCTGCGCCCTATTACCCGCCCTGATTCGGTCTATGTTGCGCTTGTCCGCCAGGTATTGAGCGCGCCGCAGGAATGTGACTACGCGGAACTGCGCATGGCCTACGCGAAGACATCGTTCTATGATCCTTACAATCCGAAAGATACGATCAGCATGATAATGAGACGGGCGGTCATCCAGAAAAAATACTCGGACGCACTGGAGAACGCCCGCAAAATATTAACGACCAATTTTCTTGACGCCCGAGCGCACTTGATCTGTAGCATCTCGTACCGCGCACTCGGCGATACCGTGAAAAGCGCTTTTCACGATGCAGTCGCTCGCGGTCTGATCAGATCGATCTATAACTCCGGCGACGGTAAAAGCTTCCAGACGGCATTCGTGGTCATTGCCGTCCCAGAAGAGTATACTCTTCTGGAAGTTTTGGGCCTGCGGTCCGGTGAACAGATCCTCATCGAACATGAAGGATCGTCCTATGACCGGCTTAAAGCGGTCGACATCAATACCAGCGACACACTGACCGTCTACTTCAATGTCGATATACCCATACGCTGGGCGGATAACAGGTACCGCTAGGAAATAACGATCATTTAACGAAACAGTCCCTATGGCCATGACGGCCATAGGGACTGTGTTATATTCCTTCGGATATTACCTGACCAATACAAACGTCCTTGTTTGCACGGCAGAACCAACCGTGATCTTCAAACAATAACTGCCGCTGCTTACCTCAGCGCCGTGATCGTCCCGGCCATTCCATTTTATCGTATGTCCACCAGCCGAGAGGTTGTCATCAGCCAGGTCCCTGACGATCTGACCAGCCACGTTGTAGATCGATACGTTTACGTGCGCGGGTGCTGCCAGGGTGAACCGGCATGACGTATTCTCAGACACCGGGTTCGGGAACAGAGTTAGATCACTCAAGGCATTAATACCCGTTTCCTCGGCTACCATTGTCTCCAGAAAGTACTGCATGTACCGCGTCATCAGCTGCAGTTTGGAGCTCGTGCTGTTACGGAGGGCCCCGAAATTGCAGGTTGCATATATTGACCTGTAATCATTGCTGGTGCCACCGTAGCATAGGACACGCCCCTGGTTATCCTGCGATTTGAAAAGCAAGATACCACCATTGGAACCTATGTAGTCAACATAATTATCCGGCTCCTGCTGATACATATAATCAAATCCCATTCCGGCGGCAAAAGAACTGGTCTCTCCGGTCAGCGAGCTCACGTTGCCCGTCGTGTAGTAATTACCATCGCCCAGATAAGTCGCGCCGAGCATCTGGTACAGGGTCGTGCCGCTGTGCGCGTACCCGAGTTCGGGGTTCTCTATATAAAGTCCTTTGTGCGCGTTCAGAACATCAATGAGTTTCTGCTGCTCATCCAGAGCAAGCTGGCAATCGCTTCAGCAATTATACCAGCCGCACAGGGCAAATACCACCTGATAGTCGGTGATATTGGTCGGCAGGACCGTGTCCATGACATATGTATGCCCAAGGCTGGTCAGGGTCTGCCCGACCCAGTACGTGTGGTCCACGGTCATACCTGCTTCCGCGTCGTAGATCGTGTCAGTCGCCTGGTAATTCCAGATAAAACAGTTGGCCGCGCTCGCGATCAACGGCAATAACAGGATCATGCTTAGATATTTCATGTTATCTCCTCCTTTTGTTCCAGGTTCTTACCCTTCGATCCTAATCCACGATCACGAGTTTGACCTGGTTAACTGACTCTCCCGCCTGCAACCGCACGAAATATACACCCGCTGTGACAGGATGGCCGTTCTGGTCCTTCCGATCCCAGATCACACTTTGTTTGGCGTCAGTCTGATATGCAGAGATCAGATCCCTGACGACGCGTCCAGAGGCATCGTAGACACGGCATATTACCGACGCACCCTGCTTCAGCACGTAGGAGACCGTGACCGGACAGTACCCGGGGTTGGGTTGGACATCAAGGTTTACATCGTTGTTCAATGTTTTGCTGCTGTATTCTTCAACTTCCACACCGTGGAAGCCGGCGACCTTGGAGATCGCCGCTGGGCAAGTACTTCAAGTACCGTACTGGTAAAGACCTACCCAGTAATTGCCATTGCGCGGGTCGACATCAACACCCCTGATATTACACGTGTCGGCCGGCAAATACCTGAAAAAATTCACGACCGAGCAGTCGGTCGGATCCAATTCAAAGACCCCGGCGCTATCGAGCCCAGCGGATGTATTGAAGAAAGTATAGACGGCAAGAAGATGAGCAGGAACACTACCGTACTGCTGACGGTACGCGATGCACCGGATGCCGTAGTTCGCAGCAGGCGCGGTCATGTTCTGGATCACGTTGCCCATCGTGTCGCAGCAATACACCAACTGCGGCATGCCCATCGAAGACCGCCGGTCTGACATGTAAAGCTGCCGGTTGACCTCATCCCAGGCCAGACCGACCGGGTAGTCGCCCGCCGGGCTGTTGAACTGGCGCAGGACCGCGCCGGTCGAGGGATTGATCTTGGATACCCGCTTATACATGTTGTTCAACACCCAGAAGGTGTTGTCGTACGCGCAGTACTTTATGTCCGTGCACATGGAATCGTTGTTGGGCGTGGGGATCGTGCCGTACTCCGTGAGCAGACTGTCCGATGTAACGATCCTGATGTATCTAAGCGTTGCGTTTATGTAATACATCCGGTTGTCGGTTGGGTTATAGGTCATTCCATAGCAACCCTGCGTAGGACAGGTTGTCAGCCACAGCCGCTCGCCGGCGCTAAAAGCCATACTCGTAAGGATGATGAATGCGATGAGGAATTCGAGGATCTTTCTATGCCGCATCATGCCTCCTTTCACCTTTTTTTTATGTTACCCCTATATACAGTAACAACCATTCTAAATAA
This sequence comes from bacterium, assembly GCA_036382775.1. NCBI lineage: Bacteria > bacterium. Next base: position 5,352 of record DASVHD010000025.1, read on the forward strand.
TACTCACATTAGATAGTTTGTCAATAGACAAAATGCAGACCGCTGTCGAGCGTTCCGGATCAGGGCGAGTAGTACGCCCCGATCGAGATATCGATATCTCTCTTCAGGGTTTCCGGCGGGTTCGCTTCGTCACCAGAACCGGTTATATTGAAAGTAACCGATGGCTCTAGCCGCCACTTATTGAGTTTGATGTCAACGCCCATGGGGAAAACCAGGAATCCAAGCAAGCCGGTATCATTCAGCTCATATTCAACAGCATCGCCGGACGCGAATTCGTGGCGTTCAACACCCGCCAGCTGTATGTTGAACCCGATCCCGAGCCCGATGAACGGCGATACCACGGGTATCATATAAGCCCTGAGAGACAGGGTCAACGGGAACATGATGTTATTGTGAGAAAGCGTCCTGCGTCCCCACCATTCATCACGGGAATACACTGTGGTCCGGAATTGAGGGGTCATGTCAAACCCGAGCAGCCCGAAAAAATCTGACCCCATGCCCACGCCGATGTTCATGCCTGTTCCGCTGTAGACACCGGTATTGTCGTCGGGATCATAATAGCACGCGGTCAATCCGAGCTTCACGCCCATGCGCATCGCCACCGGTCTTGACAGGCACTGCGCCGCCGCGCTGTTCAGGACCAGCAGAACTGCCAGCGCTCCGATCGCGGTAATCGGCGCGGATGCAGATAAACGGCCGCGATTCATCGTTATTCTCATCTGTGCCCCCTTTTTTTCATTTATCCATTGTAATATATTTCGTGCCGATGTCAATGATCAACTCGTTAAAGGAACGGTTGACAAAAGACCGATCCCTGGTATAATGCATTGTTTAAAATCGGAAAAACAGCGCGATGAAACGGGAAATTAAAAAGAAAACCACGGGGAAAAATAAGATCACGGTCCATGTTGACCGCAGACGCCGGACGCCCCATAAGCCGACCATCATCCATAAAGACAAGAAAAAATACACGCGGAAAGGAAAACAGCAGGCCCTGCGGCGCTGGCAGGACCTTTTAGGGGAACTCGGCTCATAAAAAAAGTCCCGGCATCTCAGCCGGGACTTTGCTTTGTTTGCTGAACCCTTTTACCGGTTACCTTTCAGCTTATTTCTTAACCGGCTTCAGCATCGGCAGACCGGTCCTTTTGTTCTCGATGATCGTGTAACCATCCGGCAATTTTTCGCAGTATGTATCAGGTCTCTTCGCCTTGCTGAAATAATAAAGGTCTCTCATCTTGCCGCCGAACTTGACCTTTTTACAGTTAAGGTAATATAGCACGCCCTTGCTGTTCTTATGCTCCATTTAATCCTCCTTCAGGATCATTTGATTATCTAACCAAATCTTGAGCACCGCGATCAAATATTAGACTTTCTTATTTTAATTATACACAAATTCTCGATGAAGTAAAGTAGTTTATTGCTGGTGGGCTCGCTTTCACCTCAGGAAGATCAATTTTTCCAGGACTGACGGCTGCGCGCCATCCAGCCGGCAGAAATAGATCCCGGCGGGGACTGGACGACCTGCTTCGTCATCACCATACCAGGTGATGACACTAGGCACTATGGAGTAGGCGCCAGACAGAGAATAGGATCTTACCAAACGACCCGCGGCGTCAAAGATCCGTAACACCGCCTTCTCGTCCTTAGTGCTTAGTGCATAGTGGATAGTCAACTGCTTACTGAACGGATTCGGGAACACGCTCAATCCTTGTTCGCGTGTCTGCTCGCCGCCGGCTTCTTCCACGCCGATCGCCAGGCTGCTGGCGTACATACCACAGCCCCTGGTGCCGCAGAACAGGTAAAAATTGGGATTGATGCCCAGGGAAGTAACATCCAGGTTGTCAAGTCCCGCGCTCATCGCGGTCCAGGAACCGCCTGAGTTCGCGCTCCGGTAAACGCCGGTCTTAGTCCCAGCAAAGACCGTCTCCGGCGCCGATGGATGGACCAGTACCGCCTGCGCGGTATCCAGTCCGCAGTCGGTCCAGTTCGCGCCACCATTGGTCGACTTAAATACGCCATCAGTCGTGCCGGCATATAGAATATTGCAGCTTACAGAGTTGATCCCGATCGCGTTGACGATCCCGCTCAAGCCGGTCGACGATAAGACCCAGCTCGAGCCGGCATTGGTGCTCTTGAATAAACCAGGATTACCGCCCGCGTACACGACATTGGTGTTGGACGGATCGACCGCCAGAGCGTAGGTGAAACCACCGGTTGTCGTCAGTATCGACCTCGACCACATCCCGCCGCCGTCGGTGGATTTCGACACCGACATCTGGTAGTTGACGCCGTTATAATAATCACCGCCACTGTAATACACAAGGTTGTTAATGGGATCCGCGACCAGTGCGCCGCCATCCGTATAATAATTGCTGTCGATCAAACTCCAGACGGACCCGCCGTCTGTGCTCTTGTAGAGCTCGGCGTACCCTCAGCCCGACCCCTCTAAGCCGCAGACGTTGTTCGGACCGGTATTATGCACGGCGAACGCGCAGATATTGCCGCACGAAAGCGGCGTGGGCATGGATGTCCAACTCGCGCCGTTATCCGTCGTTTTGAATATGCCTATGCCCGGCGCTTCAGTATATACCGTCGAACGCATTGACGGCGCGATCCCGAAGCTGTTTATTGTCGCCATGTTCATACCCGCGACCGACAACAGCCAGTTCGAACCGCCGTTCGTTGATTTGAAAAATCCGTTCGCACTTGCCAAGTAAACCATGTTCGCGTCCGCGTCATGAACAGCCAGGCAGCGATATGACTTCCCCCTTAGGCCGGCTCCCGCGTACGACCAGCTGAGACCATTATCCGTGCTCTTATAAACCGCAGTATCGGCGCCGGCATAAACGACTGCCGGGTTCGCATTCGTGGTCGCCAGACGCTGGACATACCCGTAGGGAGCGTAGACAGACACCCATGACCCGCCGCCGATAGTCGAGCGATAAATGCCGTTATACGCCCCGGCATAGACGATGCTGGGATCGGTCGGATGCACGGCGACAGAATACACATAATAGCAGCTGGATGGAAGGCCTGAGGAAACATCGGCGAAGCTGGCACCGCCATCCGTCGACTTATAGACGCTCGGGTAATATGTCGAATTATAATAATACCCGCCGGCATACACTGCGTTCGGGTTTGAAGGATCAATGCCCATGCAATAACAATTGCCCGAGTAGCTGTTCAGGTGAACATGGCTCCAGTTAACGCCCGAGTCCGTGCTTTTAAAGAATGTCATCGTGTAATTGACGCCGTCGTAAGCCTCGCCCGCAGCGTACAGGATATTGGGTTGAGTGGGATGCACCATGAGTTCGAAATAATAATCTGCCATGGAATAATAAGTCCAGGACCCGCCGCCGTTGGTCGACCGGTAAAGCACGTTGTAATACCCGGCGTATACGATGTCCGGGTTGACCGGGTCGACCGCCAAGAAATAAATATAGTTATCAATGGAGCTGACCTTAGCCCATGAATCACCGGCGTTGGTTGATTTGCAGATGCTGGATGGATAAGAATACGAAGCAATATAGATGATGTTGTTATTGGACGGCGCCACACCCATTGAGTACAGGCTTCCGCCGTATGGTCCGATCGATTGCCAGGCGGCAAAACCCGCCGACAGGCATAAACCCATGATGCATACGATCAGTTTTCTCATATCAAATCCTCCTTTTTTCTTTTATGTTTTTAACCCATTATTCACGACACTACTTTATACTTAAGTATAATCGCGATTTACAATTTGTCAATACTCTTTTTCTCTTTTTCCCGACAGCGAGTTCAATTTATTATTTTAGGAGCGATATTGAATTTATCAAGTTCAAAACAGCCGTCTTTACGTTTTACGACCGAATAACACCCGCGGCCCATATGCCCATCCTCGATCCTCAAACCATGATTTAAACAAAAAAGCCATATGAAGGCCATGAAATAAGCGCAGTGGCTCACAATGAGGATTGGTTTGCTTGTCTCCTGTAGTCTCTCAATGAAGCTGGTAACTCTGAACTTAACATCGTCAAGTGTTTCGCCCTCAGGAAAACCAACGTCGGATTCGCCATTTTCCCATTTTCCCAGTACCTTCTCCCATATTCCCCAGTTATGCGGATCTTCCATGTTTTTGCCATCGAGCAGCCCCACGTCTACTTCGCTCAGTTCATCGGCGATGACGGATGAAATACCGCAGCTTCTCCCGACAATCTCCGCAGTATGCCTTGCCCGCAACAAAGGGCTTGAGAAAATCTCCACAAAACCGGCATTTTTCAATCTCCTTGCCTGTAATACAGCCTGCTGTATGCCAAGCTGAGTTAAGGGCAGATCGACTTTTTTGGCAGCAAAAATGCTGTTCGAATTGGACTCGCTTTCGCCATGACGCAACAAATATATGATCATATTAACGTCGCCAATGCCGTATTATATGAACCGATCACCCGAAGTCAACCGTATAAAACAAAAAAGTCCCGATTTACGGGACAGCACTGAATATGAATCACCGGCCCCGATGATCAGGACTTTTTTGATAAGTTGTTAAATGCGCGATCCGTTTCCCGTGCGCATCAGATCGCAGAACGCGCCGTTCGTTGCTTCGTATTATTATAATACATTTTATGCGTTTGTCAAGGGGTGAAACGACATTCCCATTCTTACGATCAAACCCCGTACCTGTATTTCTTACCTGATCTTTACTATTCTCACCGCTGCCGCACCATCATCTACCGACCGGATAAAATAAACCCCGGCTGGAACTTGAAGGCCATTCTGGTCATCACCCGACCAGGTAATCTGGTCAAATGGTTGAATGGCTAAATGGTTAAATTGCTTCACCAATCGACCAGTAGCATCAAAGATTTTTAACATCCCATTCTTGCATCGTGCATCATGTATCTTGTATCGGATATCTGTTCGGACTCGGAACGGATTGGGCGTTGCAGACACTTTGCTTTGCATATCCGGTTTGCCCGCTGCGCCTTCTTCCACAACGGTCAGCGCGACCAAGTGGTACCAGTCGATATCAGCGTTCATCGCTGGTGTTTGAGGTGACCCGCCTAAATCCGGGTGGTTGAGCGCCATCAAACCGGCTGTCTGGAGCTGGCTGTAATGAGAATCATAGTAAGACCCGATGTTTATCCAATCGGTATTATTTGAGCTGTATTCCGCGAATATAGTGTCGCTGTTCGTCCTCAGTCGAAGGTACACCATGGTATCGGAATAAAAAGTGCCGCCATATATCGTGTCACAAAACAAATAAAAAACGACCGATCCTATGCCCAGAAGATTGCCAAAGCCGACCAGTGCACGTGGACTTGAAAATAATGAGTCAAAATCGGCGCTCATCAGGACCGACTGACCGGCGGAATCAGGATGGGCGATCAACCTGATCGTCGACTCAAAATTGCCGTTGATCACCTCGATATGATAAAAAAAGTTGCTGGGCGTCCCGCTGAAGTACTGGCTCTTGAGCCTTAGAAACCCGGGTCGTTCAGTAAGGCTCCAGTAAGCCGTGTCTTCATTAAATATCCGCCACCCTGGATTAAGCGCCGTGCTGTCGAATTCGTCCAAAAAATCGGCATTCGCAAAACCAGTGATCATCGCGCACAGCAAGATAATAAAGAACATTCGACTCATCGTTACCCCCTTTGTCTACTGCGACACATTCTACCACCTAATGGCGATATTGTCAAGCGAATGCGCTTATTTATCTTTTCCCTTTCGTCCTTTGATCTACCAGGTTGACAATGCCGAGCGTTTCCAACCGGCGCTGGTTTTGACATACACATAGCTGTCATCCCAGGCCATATCACCGACATTGCCGTTAGGATCCGAACTGCTGCCCGGGGTATAAGTCACGTGTTTTGATGGCGTTCCCCAGCTCGCCTGACCGGTGCCGTTCGTGACCAATGCCTGGCCGTTGGTGCCATCGGTCGTCGGGAATTCATAGCCCGCTGCCTCGGTTCCGAACCGAATATGCGGCAGGTCCACCATGAACGTCGAATCCCGCGTAAGGTTCGAGTTGATGCCGAAAAGATAGGAATAATCGCCATCCGCGAAGATCGTATCTGCATAACCACCCAGGATGGCAGAGTAATATCCGAGGACCTGATTACTCTCTCCACCGCCGATATTTGAATAATCTCCGTTAATGTCATTGTATTTTCCGCCGCCGATCGCCTGGAAAGAACCGACTTCGTTATTCGATTCGCCTCCTGCGATCACCCCGCCATTCCCGGCGCTGCTGTTGCCGTATCCACCGCCGATTGCTGAACAAGTGCCACCGGAGATATTATACCCGCCACCGGCAATGGTCGATTGGTTACCGCTGCCATTATTGTTCGTTCCGCCGCCAACCGTCGCTTCGAAATTACTGGTCGTATTGTACCATCCGCCGCCGATCGTTGATCGCAATCCGCTCGCCGTGTTGTTGCTGCCGCCGTTCACGGTCGCCCGATCGCCGCCGGCATTATTTAAGTACCCGCCGCCCACGGTCGCATAGATGCTGCCGGATATATTGTGGCATCCGCCGCTGATCACCGAATAATCGCCGATCGCCGAGTTGGAATCGGCTTCAACAGTACTGCCGCCGCCGCTGACAACTGAATACTGACCGCGCGCTTTGTTGGCTCTTCCGCCACCCACTATCGCATAGATACCGCTGGCGATATTGACCGATCCGCCACTAACGGTCGCATATTCGTTGCTGGCTTGGTTGCTCACTCCACCGCCTACCGTCGCAACCCAGCCGCTGGCAATGTTTTGTATTCCGCCACCCACTGTCGCATAGTTATTGCTGGCAATGTTTTGGTAGCCGCCGCTCACGGTCGTATAGTCGTTGCGGGCACTGTTGCCCATTCCGCCGGTGATGGTGGTATATTTAAAATTGTTACCATTCGTTCCGGTCGTACAGGAAACGCCGAAATTAACGTGCGTGCTGTCACCGTTGCCGAAGAACGTGTTCCCGGCCCGCGCGATACCCCAGCGACCGCCCATCTGGAGCGTCGTATCCGCGCCATCGGAAATAAGAAAATTCCAGTCGCTGTCTTTCGAGCTGTCCGCTGCCGGCTGCCAGGCCGTGCCGTTCCACTTGATCACCTGACCCGTGGTCGCACCCGCCTGGCTGATCTTGGGCATGGTGACCGCCGTGTCGGCGATCTTCGTAGTCGTTACCGCACCATCCTGGATCATGGCGTTCGCTATGGAATTTACCTGACCTTCGTTCACGTAGCTGTTGTTCAGGTCGGTCGTGTCCTTGCCCTGCAGCTTGTGGGCGTTCGCCGCGACTCGCGCGCTGTCCACGTAGACGATCGAGCCCCACGATAGGATCCCGGACCCATTGGTCTTCATGACCTGTCCGTCCGTGCCGCGACCGTAAGGGAACTCATAGCCGTTGGCCTCGGTTCCCAACCAAACATGGGGCATATCCACCATGAACGTCGAGTCCTGGGTGAGGTTGCTGTTTATACCGAAGAGGTAGGAATAACTCCCGGTCGCGGTTATCGTATCCGCATACCCGCCCAGGATCGCCGTATACTTAC
>DASVHD010000026.1 GCA_036382775.1 bacterium
CCATCCCAGCCAGTGCTGAAAGTTTAGAAATAGGTTATAATTACTTTTTCAGCCTATCTTATGGCACTGAATTTTATGACGTAAATATGCGTAAATGTTATGGGGGTAGTTGGGGCGCTCGGATTAATCTGAGAAATTATATGTCAGATACAAGCGGCCGCGACCTTGTTGATTTAAGTTCATTCTTGCCTGCCGATTCAATGCAATTCGACTGGACATATAGGAATATTTGGGGATCCTATCAGTCATTATGCATCGTTGATAGCGTTATTGTAGGGTATTTTGACTTAAATAAGTTGAATGAAGATAATGACAATGATGAGCAGAGTAAACAACAAGCTTTTTTCATAACCCCAAGTTTATTAAAATCCGGTGCAGTGATCACATATACTATTTCACAACCAATTACCGGATCACTTGATCTATTTGATGCCTTGGGAAGAAAGATCATGAGAATCCATAAAGGTAAATTCAGTGTGGGCAGGCATTTGTGTGAAATCAGAAAAGATCTGAAGCCTGGGGTTTATTTCATGATTTTAGATACGCCTGGAATAAAAATGCATCAGAAACTAGTTCTTGAATAAAGAACGAAAACCGACCCTCATATATTTTAAACATTATCTTGACATAAGCGAACGCCTCATTATACTGTCATATATTTAGAAAGGAGTCCATCATGAAATACCTGTTGATTTTAGTTTTTGGTCTGATATCTATCGCCTTTGCGGTCCCTCCCTCGCCCGAAATGCTGGGCCAGCTCAAGGCAAACGGGAATTACGAAGCCGTGATCAACGCTTTGCGCCAGGCGCGGCTCGCCGGCGTGGACCAGCCGAATCCAATGCCGCTGCGGACCAAACCCGGCGACCGGCTCGAGGTCAAAGCCATCGCCATTCTCGTGGATTTCAGCGATAACGTCGGTGTTACGCCGGCGGCTCACTTCGATACCATTCTTTCGTCGCAGGCTGCCTACTCGACCGGCTCAATGCGTGACTTTTACCTGGAGAACAGCTACAGCGCCGTGGATCTGGTCACCACGGTCGTGGGCTGGCTGCGCATGCCCCAGACTTACGCGTACTATGTCGATGGCAATTACGGCTGGAGCAGTTACCCGCACAACTGCCAGCGACTGACCGAGGACGCGGTATGGGCGGCCGATCCGTCGGTCGATTTTTCCCAGTTCGATAACGACAACGACGGTTACATCGACGCCCTGTTCATCATTCACGCGGGTCCGGGCGCCGAAGAGACCGGCGATCCCAATGACATCTGGTCGCATGCCTGGTGCACCGTGAACGTCCCTTATGTCGACGGGGTATACGCTTACAGTTATTCGACCGAACCCGAGAACGGCAGGATCGGCGTGTTCTGCCACGAAGCCGGTCACGCGGTCTTCGGCCTGCCCGACCTGTACGATTACGGTTATGACTCGTACGGCGTGGGCTACTGGTCGGTTATGGCATACGGTTCCTGGGGCAATAACGGACGCAGACCGACCCACCTCGATGCCTGGTCAAAGTGCGACTGCGGTTTTGCCGTACCCCACATCGTGACGGCCAACACGGATAGTGTCATGTTCCCGCGCGTGGAATATACCCCGGTGATCGAAAAACTCTGGTCTTACGGCGCCCCGACCAATGAATTCGTCATGGTCGAAAACCGCCAAAAGGTCGGGTTCGATAATTACCTGCCGTCAAGCGGCATGCTCGTGTGGCACGTGGACGAAAACCAGAGCGGCAACGATAACCAGTGGTACCCGGGTCATACGGACTACGGCCATTACAAAGTAGCCCTGGAGCAGGCGGACGGACTATGGCAGATGGAACAGAATATCAACGCCGGTAACACTGGTGATCCGTATCCGGGCAGCACGGGCAGCCGTTTCTATAACGACAGTACGACGCCGGATTCCAAGGATTACAACTTTAACGTCACCTATGTCGCCGTGGAGAACGTCACGAATTCGGATGACACCATGTGGGCGGACCTCAAGGTTTGGCCGGTCGGAGTTTCCGAATCCAGACAGTTTGTATCCATACCCCTTGCCCTGGAGTTCTTGCCGGGTAACCCGGTCCGCAACGGTTCAAGCATCGTTTTCAAGCTCCCCGGACAAGGACCGTCCGTACTCTCCGTTTATGATCGTTCCGGAGCCGTTGTTTACCGGCACGAAAACAATGCCGGCGGTCCGGTAACCTGGGACCTTAAGGTTCAACGCGTCCGCGCCGGTATCTATTTCGCCCGGCTCGAACAGGTATCCGGTGTGGGTACGGCCAAGATCGTGATCATCCAATAGGCGATCTTGCCCGCGACGTCAACAGAACAAGACCGGCAACCGCATTGAGCGCGGTATAAACCGCGAGCGTAAAAAAGATCCCTTGTCCAGGGATCAAGATCACGGTCGTTACGATCGCGGCAACGCTTGCGCCAACAAGATCAAAGCCGTAAACGAACCCCGCCCTGCCCTCGCCCGCGATATCGATTGCCAGAGGGAAAAAAATACCTGCGGCGATCCCGGTCAAAACCAACAACAATGGAAGCATGATCCAGGTTCCATCACTGAATCGAGCCGTCATAAGGATGGCGGTTAAACCAAGGAGTACGAATACGGCATGACCGGCGGCCAGACCGCGGGGAATTGCCCTGCCGTGCAAGAACCGCTCACTTACGCGGCACAAGTACGTCCCTGCTCCCAGACCGGCCATGAAAGCAGCCGTCATCGCGCCGATCCAGCCGTATAGATAACCCTGCATCGACTGGAAGATCATGATCAGTACGATCTCCATGGAGATCGCGGTGGCCCCGGCGCAGGCAACCGAGCAGTAAACGACGCGGCGGCGCGACCGGATGAAAAAAAGAATCAGCAGCAGGGGCAGCAAAAAGAATCCGCGATGGAGCTTCGCGCTGGATTCAAGGACATTCCTGAGCAGGGTCGAAGCCCGGCCGCTCCACAGGACCAGCGAATAATAATAGCATGACGGGTTCGAGTCGGTATTGGTGCGGGCGGTCGCCCGTTCGAGCGTTTGCCGGACACAGCTGATCCGCTCGTCGGTAAGGTTGAATTTTAAAAAATGATCATTGACATACCGTAGATCCAAACCGCGTTGAATAATGCGTTCGCTGAGCAATCGGCTGATGCTGACCGGAGCTGCTGCCGTTCCATTTTCAGACAGACTGATATGATCGCCCGCGAGAAAAGTCAGTTTACCGTCCGGCAATACTGCGATCTCGCCGAACGAACACGCCAGCGCTTTATCGACGGACTTAAGATACTGTGCGTGCAATGGGCTAATGATATCCGGGGCCGCTGATAGCCGCACCGCGAGCACGCCTTTTTCTTTAAGGATCTTTTTGGCCTCGGCAAAAAATTCTTTAGTATAATAGCGATTGATAAGACCATTTACCGGGTCGGGAAGGTTGACGATGACCACATCAAATGAATCGACCGCATGTTTCACGTAGTAACGGCCGTCGCCGAGCACGACCCTGATCTTGTTGTTCTTTATAACATTACCGTCCGCGAACTGCCCGCCCAGCCGGAAAAGCACCGGGTCGAGCTCGGCATACACTATCTCTCCCACGCCCGGATGCTTCAGGATCTGGTCCAGGCCACCGCCGGCCCCGCCGCCGATGAGCAATATTTTCTCAGGACGCGGATGGTAAAGCATCGCATATTGCACGGCTTCTTCAGCAGAATAATCGTCCGGGAAAGAGAAATCGTATACACCGGTCGTGTAGAAATTCACCTGAGTACCGGTCCTGGTCACATTGATGACGCCGTATTTTGACTCGCTAAAAGCGACCAACGCCTGACCCGGCATCTGGATCCTGCGCAGCGCTGTATCCGCTTCCCAGGCTTTGAACAGACCGAGCAGGAAAATGAGCGCAATCGGGCTCATTTTGGGTGACCGGATAAAGAGACCGCATCCGGCCAGTAATGACGAAGCGATGAGCACAGTAACCAAAGCGGGAACAGTTCCAATAAGCACGAACGATATCAAAAGGCCGCCCAGGCACGCACCCGCCGCTTCGAGAATATAAACCTTTTTAGCGTCGTACACGCGGCACGCGGTCGTGAACAACCCGCCGAAAGACACGCCCATTCCGCAGAGCAGGATCAGCGATATCAATAAGAAATTGCCGAAACCGATCGTCTCCCCCCAGGGTATGGAAAAAATCCTTGGGACCAGCCGGAACGCGACGACCGTTGCCGGGCACAAAAGGCTCAGGACGACAAGGATAAATGCAAACTCGAACGCCGGAGTCCGGCTGATCCTCGCTCGCGCGAACAATATGCTGCCCAGACCGCTCCAGATCAGCCAGATCGCAAGCATAATACCGGCAGTAAGCTCATTGCCTGCGAACACGACCATGCCCTCACGGATAACAAGGGTTTGGGCAATGATGGATACGGCTCCGGAAACAAAAACCGCAAATGCGGTTTTTTTGGTCATGATTTGATTTTAGATATTCATAAAAGAAAATCAAGAGGCAGTTACTTGACTTAAATGCTTATTTTGCTATAATCACCGGAGGCAGCCTAAAAGCAATGATATTGCATTGAAATGTCATCTTTGATCATATGCAAAATATCACTGTCATCATTCCGGTCGCGGCCTCAGGGCTGCGGCCGGAGGGGATTTTTTAAAAACCAGCTAGCGGGAGGAACTGATGAAAAAATTCAAGGAATTAAAGCCGTCAGAATTAAGATGGCAGTGCGAACCTAAATTACTTAAATTCAAGACGACCAAGGACCTTGCGGTCCGTGAAGGGATCATCGGGCAACCCCGTGCCATACAGGCAATAAAACTGGGGCTTAACGTCAAGTATCCTGGATATAACATTTTTATCACCGGACCCGTTGGCACTGGTCGTTCGACCGCCGTGACCAAGCTATTGGACGAACTCAAAGTAAGGAAGGGTGTTTTAAAAGATATTATTTACGTCAATAATTTCAAAAATCCCGACATGCCCAGGCTGATCGAACTGGCGGCCGGCAATGGCCGGGAGTTCCGGGATAGCATTGTCAGCCTGGTCGAACAACTGAAGACCAATATCCCCCAGGTTTTCAGCAGCGAGCAGTATCAGAAACAAAGACAGAAGATCATCAATAAATACGAGGAAAAACACAAATCCCTACTCGGCGAATTCGAGCGGGTCGTCGAATCGCAGGGGTTCAAGATGGTCCAGGTCCAGATGGGACCGTTTTTCCGGCCCGCCATCCTGCCCGTGATCAACCAAAAACCAACGAACCTCGAAGATGTAGATGACCTCGTAAAACAGGGCAAGATGAACGCGGATGACTACCGGCTGATGAAGGAGAACATCCAAAAACTTGAAGAACAAATGACCGTGCTATACACGAAGGCGCGGGAATACCAGGACGCAGCGAACGAAGAGATCGCGGAGCTCAACAGCAGCACGGTCAAGCCCATTGTCATCAACATGATCAACGAGATCAGACAAAAATTCAACAACGACAAGGTGAACGAATACCTCGATGAGATCATCCACGCGATGCTGGCAGACCTGGAGCGGTTCATTAGAAAAGAAGTGAAAGAAGATCCGTTCCGTGAATTCCAGGTCAATCTGCTCGTTGATAACGCCGAGACCAAGACCGTCCCCATCATCTTTGAAACAACGCCGTCTTTTAAGAACCTGTTCGGCACAATCGAGCGCTTTTCGCCCGCGCCCGGTGTCATGATCAGCGATTTTCTCAATATCAAAGCCGGCTCACTGCTGCAGGCTAACGGCGGGTACCTGGTCATCAACGCCTTCGACTCGCTGGTCGAAGCGGGCGTATGGCAGACGCTGAAACGCGCGCTGCGCAACAACCTGGTCGACATCCAGGTCTTTGATCCCTTTTACATATTCTCGGTGTCGGCGCTCAAACCCGAACCGATATCCATCGACGTCAAGATCGTGATGATCGGGAACGAAGAACTGTACTACCTGCTGTTCTACCAGGACGAAGATTTCAAGAAGATCTTCAAGGTTAAAGCGGAATTCGATACGGTCATGGAAAAGAACGTTTCCAATGTCAATGAGTACGCATCCTTCATCAAGTCTGTCTGTCACATGGAAGGCCTGCTCCCGTTCAGCAAGGAAGCGGTCGCCGACATCATTGAGTACGGCGTCCGGATCGCCGGCCGGAAAGACAAGATCTCCACGCGCTTCCATATCGTCGCCGACACGATCCGGGAAGCCGATTACTGGGCAAAACAGGCGCACAAGACCGACGTCGGTGCCGGGGAGGTTGAACAGGCGATCCAGGGCTGGCGCAAACGCGTGAACATGTACGAAGACAAGATCCAGGAAATGATCCAGAAAGACATCCTGATGATCGAGACGAAGAAAAAAGCCGTCGGCCAGATCAACGGCCTGTCGGTCTACCAGCTGGGCGACTACGCTTTTGGCCGGCCGGCCAAGATCACGGCAAAAACATCGATCGGCAGGACCGGTATCATAAACATCGAGCGCGAGGCGAACCTTGCCGGCCGCACGTTCAACAAGGGAGTCCTCATTATCACCGGTTTCCTCCGGAGCCGCTACGCGCAGCAGCAGCCGCTTTCGGTCGATGCGACGCTGGGTTTTGAACAATCCTACAGCGAGATCGACGGTGACTCGGCTTCATGCGCCGAAATTTACGCCATCCTCTCGGCCCTGTCCGGCGTGCCCCTTGCCCAGGAGATCGCGGTAACCGGTTCGGTGAACCAGAATGGCATAGTCCAGCCGATCGGCGGCGTCAACGAAAAGATCGAAGGATTCTACGAGGTGTGCAAGGCAAAAGGCTTTACCGGCAAACAGGGCGTCTGCATACCCCATTCCAATGTCGGCGACCTCATGCTCAAACAGGAGGTCGTGGATGCGGTCAAGTCGCGGAAATTCCACGTTTATGCGGTAAAGACCATTGACGAGGGGATCGAATTGCTGACGGGTATGAAAGCCGGTAAAAAAAGAAAGACCAGCTTTGAGAAGAACAGCGTGAACTACCTGGTCGCCAAACGGTTGGATGAATACGCTATCCGGCTCAAGGGATTCTCAAAAGAAAAAGATACGGATACAAAAGAAAAAGATAAAAATAAAAAAATAGTAAGTAAACGCCGGGTTTAAACGACGATATTCAGGATCTTCAGCGGCACGTAAATGATCTTTTTCACCGGCTTGTCGCCGATGTGACGCCGTACTTTTTCGTCGGCCAGTACGCGTTCCTTAATGTCTTCCTCAGACAGACCCGGATCCACTTCCAGGTGACCCCGCACTTTCCCGTTTATCTGGATCACGATCGTAGCCGTGTCCCCCTTGGTGAACCGCTCATCGAACGAGGGCCAGGGGTCATTCATCAGGCAATCATTGCTGCCGGTAAGAGACCACAACTCCTCGGCCAGGTGCGGCGCGAATGGCGACAACAGGCGGATAAACACCTGCAAGCCATAACCGAAAACCGGTCCCCGGTCTTTTTCTGAAACCGTATACAGTTCGTTCAGGAGCTCCCATAAGGCCGCGATCGCAGTATTGAACTTGAACTGCTCCACATCGGCCGTGACCTTGGCGACGGTCTGGTTGACCTTGATATACAATTTCTTCCCCGGCGCATCGAGCGCGGCCGCCTCAGGTTTTAGCGCGGTGATAAACTTCAGGTTCTCGGTGACGATCCGGTAGACGCGGTCCAGGAAACGCTCCGCGCCAACGACGCCCTCATCGCTCCATTCCACGTCACGCTCGGGTGGTGCCGCGAACAAGATGGTAAGCCGGGCGACATCCGCGCCGTGCTGCTGGACAAAGGGGCCGACCGGAATGGTGTTGCCTTTGGATTTTGACATGACCTCGCCGTTCCGGAGCACCATGCCCTGGGTAAAGAGGTTCTGGGCAGGTTCATCGACCGCGATATAGCCGGCGTCGAACAGAATCTTGGTAAACAACCGGAAATAGATCAGATGCCCGGTCGCGTGCTCGATGCCGCCCGTGTACTGGTCGATCGGCAGCCATTGCCGCGCCCGGTCCTGGCTGCAAAATTCCTGGTCATTATGCGGATCCAGATACCGCAGGAAATACCAGGACGAACAGACAAACGTATCCATGGTGTCGGGATCACGCTGTGCCGGACCGCCGCAGGTCGGGCACGAGGTGTTTATAAATTCACTCACGCCGGCCAGGGGCGATTTGCCGCGGGGCACAAAATCCAGGATGATTTCCGGCAAAAGGACCGGCAGGTCTTTCTCCGGGACCGGCAAGATACCGCATACAGGACAGTAAATGATCGGGATCGGAGCTCCCCAATAGCGCTGCCGCGAGATCAACCAGTCCTTGATGTGGTAATTGACCGCAGTCCCGCCACCGCCCTTTTTAGCGATAGCATCGGTCACCGCCTTGATCCCGGCCTCTGATGCCATGCCGTTGTAAGGACCGGAATTCACCATCGTGCCGTGATCCACGTAGGCATCCGTCATCTGACCGGCATCAAGCACCTGGCCCGGCGGATTGATAACGATTTTGATGTCCAGATCATATTTCTTAGCGAACTGGAAATCCCTCGTGTCATGGGCCGGTACGCCCATGACCACGCCGCTGCCGTACTCGGCAAGCACATAGTCGGCCACGAATATCGGGATATTATCGCCGCTCAAAGGGTTGACCGCCATGACACCCGTATTAACGCCGTCCTTCTCGCGCTCCACCCTTTCGATCACGGTCCGCTTGGTGGCGTCCTTGATGTATTCGCGGACCTGCTTTTCGTTGGGGCATCCTTTGACCACGGACTCGATCAGCGGGCTCTCCGGAGCGATGCTGATGAAGGTCACACCGAAGATCGTGTCCGGCCTCGTGGTGAATACCTCCAGCTTGACATCCCTGTTCTTCACCCCAAAGACGATATTCGTCCCCTCGCTCCGGCCGATCCAGTTCCGCTGCATGGCTTTTACTTTTTCGGGCCATCCGGGCAACGTATCGAGACCCTGCAGCAACCGCTCGGCATACTGGGTGATCTTAAAGAACCACTGGTTCAAGCGGCGTTTTTCGATCGGTGAACGGCAGTTCGATCGATAACAGTATCCGTTATCCACCTGTTCGTTCGCCAGCACGGTCTGGCAGCCGGGGCACCAGTTCACAAAGGCCTCTTTTTTATAAGCCAGGCCCCGCCGGTGCAGCAACAGGAACATCCACTGGGTCCAACGGTAGTAATCCGGCATGCAGGTAATCACTTCGCGCTGCCAGTCAAAACTGATACCCAGCATTTTCAACGATTCGTCCGAAACCTTGATATTATCAAGCGACCATTTTTTCGGCGGTACGCCGATCTCGATGGCGCGGTTCTCCGCCGGCAGGCCGAACGCGTCCCACCCGAAAGGATGCAAGACATCGAATCCCTGCCGCCGCTTGAACCTGCTGATAACATCGCCGATCACGTAGTTCTTGCAGTGACCCATATGGATGTCGCCGGATGGATATGCGAACATCACAAGGTCGTAGAATTTTTTACTTGGGATTTCGGCCGTGCGGAAAAACCCGTTCGCTTCCCAGTACTGCTGCCACTTTTTCTCAATTTCAAAATGATCGTAGACCATGGACTGATAATGTTGTTTTACTGTGGTGTTACTGCAGCGGTGACTCGAGTATCTCTGCCCCGCATTTTTCACAATACCAGGAATCCGGGGTATTCACATACCCGCACTTTGGACAAGGAACGCCCTTCTCGCCCTTTTTCAGCTTGGCGGATTCATTGGCCTTGGGGGGTTCTGGTTTTGCCGCTTCTTTCACCGGTTCCGGCTCGCCTTCGACCAGCAGTTCATCCAGCTTCTTTACCTGCTCCGGGATCGCCGTTTCAAGAATATGCTCGTCGATCTCCAGCCCGGAATTATCAACGTTCTTTTTGACGGGCTCTTTATCAACGGCTTTCAGCTCCTCGATGATCTCCTTCATTTCAATGATCGGCTCCTCGATCTGCACCTCGGCCGGTTCCTCGGTTTTTACCTCGACCGGCGCTTTTGGCATTTCCAATTCTGGCGGCTCGGCCGGTTTCACCACCTCTTCCATGGCTGCACCAGTGCCGATACTATCAACCCATTTCAAACGGTCGGCGATCATCGCCAGCTCTTTATCGAGCTCCTGCAACCGGCTCTTGTTATCGCCGGTAACCTTATTGTAATCACCGTCATTATATTCGCCGATGGAATAACGCAGGTCGGCCTCTTCGATCAGCAATTCAATGTCCTTACGCTGCTGCTGCAGATCTCCCTTTTCATTCATCAGCCGGCCTGATTCTGCCTTGACCAGCTCGACATTGGAAGTAAGCTTCTTCTCGATCTCTTTTAGTTTTCTTTCGTATTCCCGCTTCACCTTCTCGTACACCTCGAAACTGACAGTTGATCTCTTCTCGTCGATCTTTGCCAGTTTGGCAATCAGATCGTTCCGCTCCGCATCAATCTGTTCTAAAGTCTTCATTTTATCTTCCATATACGCCCCCTTTCCGAGTCAGGGTTATGTTCTGTACAAAAAAAAGCTCCATGTGCAGGTCCTCGAAGTAGGTATTGGTTTTCATTTTCCGGTCGATGTTCTGGATCTGTCCCAGTATTGTCCGCAGGGTCCCAGGTTCAGTACTCTTTAGATCTTCGTGGGCATACAGCGTACCACGGACCAGCGCATCCACGATCTCGGCATAATGTTTGACATAAGGTTTCAATTCCTCGAATAAACTCAGGGCCTCGGGCTTTCCCTGTAAAAACGCTCTAACCAGATGGTATTTGTCATAGTCGCATAACCCGACCGCGAGATCCCTGATCTCGCTGACGCCCAGCTGTTTGGCTTCACTAAGATAATTTTTTATCTTTTCGAACTCGTTTTTCAAACCGGTGATGTCATGCTTGAATTCGCTTTCCAGATACTCGATCACGACGGGCGAAATATCCAGCTTTTCGCGTTTGATCTTGGTCATTATCCAACGCCGGACCTGTCCTTTTTCTTCCTTGTACGTGACCAGCCGCGCTTGTTTAAAATATGCCGATACTTTCTTGTATAGTGCTTCGTACCTTGACGGTTTGAGATCTTTCCTGATCGTGTAGATCATGACCAGACAGTTCATTGCCCGTGCGCCGTTCACGGCATCGGCGAATTCTTTCAGTTCACCGTTTTTTTCTAACTTTTCAATGTCTTTGACGACGATCAACCGCCGTGCCGAGGCGAAAGGCGAAAGACAGAAACGCTCCGTGATCGCCTCGATCTCCGTGTCATCGGCATAGAAGCTGTCAAGATCGAACGACGGGTCGACCTTCAGCGCATCCCGGATCGCTGCGATCGAATTCTCGGTCAAGAGGGGTTCATTGCCCATCAATAGATACTGGTTGTGGATCGTGCCCTTCTTTAGCAGGTCGCGCATTTCCTCGTCGATCATGGCACTATTGTATATAAATATTTTAAACTGTCAAGGCATACAGAAAGACTAAGGAGGGTTAGTAACGGGTCGTCCGGATCTATTGCCAGCGGCCGGCGATGTCATTTTTACAGTATATGCACTTTCCCTGCCTGATATGGTCGCTCAGCACCTGATAACCCGCTCTTTCAATGATGAGCTTCCGGCATTTTGGGCAGTATGTATTCACCTCGGGCACACCCGGAACATTGCCTATGTAAACATAGTGCAGTCCCGCGGCCCGGGCGATGTCACAGGTGTGGCTCATAGTTTCCAGCGGCGTTGGTGAAATATTATCAAGCTTATACTGGGGATAGAACCGCGAAAAGTGCAGCGGTGTATCGGCCCCGAGTTCGCTGACGACCCATTCGCACAGACCGGTAAGCATCTCGTCTGAGTCGTTCTTCGCCGGAATGACCAGGTTTGTGATCTCCAACCAGACGCCGTTTTCTTTCAGCTGTTTGAGCGTATCCAGTACGGGCGGCAATGTGCCGCCGGTGATATCGCGATAGAAATCGTCGCTGAAACCCTTCAGGTCGACGTTAGCACCGTCGAGATACTTGCAAAGTTCATCGAGCGGCTCTTTTTTTATGTATCCGTTGGAGTGGTAGACGTTCAGGATCCCTTGCTCGCGCGCGCTCTTTGCGGTCGCCAGCATGTATTCAAAGAACACCGTGGGTTCGGTATAGGTATAAGCGATGGCCGGGGTACGGTACTCCAGCGCGAGCTTCACAATATCTTCCGGCGCGAGCTTCAGATTATCGGTGTCATCGGTCCGGGCCTGCGATATGTTCCAGTTCTGGCAGTTCTTGCAGGTAAAATTGCACCCTGCCGTCGCCAGCGACAGGACCGCCGAACCGGGCAGAAAATGGAACAAAGGTTTTTTCTCCATGGGATCGATATGCACGGCGCAGGGATTGGCATAAGCCAGGGTGTAATACGAACCGGACCGGTTTTCCCGCACGCGGCAGAAACCGCGCTTGCCGTCTCCGACGACGCATTCCCTTGGGCACAGCTGGCACTTGACCTTTCGTTTCCCCAATTTCGCATAATGTTGCGCTTCTTTCAGCTCGTAGTAGCCCCGCTGCACGTCAAGCGCCTGCGCCTGGCAGACCTTGAGCAGCTCATGACCCAGCGCACCCGTAGCACACGCGGCGATGCATGTTTTCAGAAACCCGCGGCGGCTGACCAGCCGTTCAAAAAGTAACATAGGATTTAGTATACCGCAGTAGATGCGCGCTGTCAATATTGACCGGACCGCCACGCTCGCTATAATATGCTTAGGATATCCAAGACATGCTGTTCACAATTCCTTCATCGATCCAGTATGCCCTTCTGGCGTTGATACTTATTGGTATCGGCGATGCCATCAATAAAAAAGCAAGGCTCGATGGCATCCCGATCAGCTCTTATCTACTGGTCCAGACGCCCTGTTTCGGCCTGACGATCCTCGTCATCACGCTCGCCCGGGGCGGGATCAGGATCGCTCCATCCGAGATCATGCTCGCTATCATCGGCACCGCTTTATCATTTGCCGCTTTCACGCTGATGCTGCACAGCCTGAGCCGGGGCCAGGCCAGTATAAACTACGCCATTTTCAGACTGAGTTTCGTTTTCTCGTCCATCGCCGCAATCGTCCTCCTCAACGAAGCATGCCACGCGACCAAGGTGATCGGTGTCGCATGCGCCTTCGCAGCCATCGTGCTCTTCTCCCTGAAATCCGGCGCGCAGTCACCCGTCATCACTGCGGTCGCCGCGATGTTCCTGAACTCCGGTTATCAGGTCGTTCTCAAGATCGCGACCCGGACAATGATACTCCTGCCCGCGTTCCTGCTGGCAATGTCTTTGATGTTCTTCGTGGCGGTCATCGCCTATTACCTGTGGTCAGGGCATCCGCCGGTGCCAAAAAGAACGTTCCTTTATGCTCCGGCTAATGGCCTGATCATGTCCCTGGGCACCCTGAGCACACTTTTCAGCCTTTCCCGGGGCGACCTGAGCACGGTCACGCCCCTGACACAGCTCAGTTTTATTGTCACTGCCGCGGTATCGGTCCTGTTCCTGAAAGAACGGCTGACCTTACTGAACTGGATCGGCATCGCCATCGCGGTAATCGCCATTGCTATCCTGGGTCTTGCCTGAAATCCAACGAAGCCGGGCGGGTTATGATTGACTTCGTGGCCGTTTGGGCTATACTTACCTGACCAACCATGGACGCCATCATTCACAAGATCGGACGTGAACAGCTGGAAATGCTTTTCCAGATGGTCAGTTCCTTATCGTCAACTCTTGAATTCCCGAGGATCATGGAGATCATAATGGACAGCGCGCGCGCGCTGTTGGGTGCCGAAGCGAGCTCGCTGTTACTGCTTGATGAAACGACCAATGAACTCTATTTTGCCAGCGCCACGGGCGCGGTCTCCGAGCGTTTAAAGAACCTGACCGTGCCATTGGATAAAGGCATCGCCGGCGCCTGCGTCCGAGATGGTCGGCTCAAGGTCGTAAACGACACCGCGGCGGCCCCTGAGTTCTACCCGCAGATCGATATGAAAACCGGATTTGTCACGCGCTCGATCATCGCGGCGCCGCTCGTGCTCACGGGCAAGACCATCGGCGTCATCGAGGTGCTCAACAAGAAGGATGGGACGCCTTGGGCCGATGAAGACAAGGAGCTCTTGATCATCATCGCCTTCCAGGCCGCGCACGTGATCCAGAACGCCCAGCTGCACATGGAAGTATCCGAGTATAAGGACCTGCTCCGCAACGAGCTTGACGCCCGCTACGCGATCGTCGCCAACGACGAACTGTTCATGGAAGTATTGCAGCTTTCTGAAAAGGTGGCGGCGAGCGCCACAACCGTGCTCCTGCTGGGGGAACACGGCACCGGAAAGGAATTGATCGCCCGGTACATTCACCGTATAAGCCCGCGCAAGGACCAGCCTTTTATCGCGGTCAGCTGTGCGGCCCTGCCCACGACCCTGCTGGAAAGCGAGCTGTTCGGTTACGAAAAAGGGGCATTTACCGGCGCTTCGGCACAGCACCGGGGACGGTTCGAGCTGGCGAACCACGGGACCATTTTCTTAGACGAGATCGGCGACCTGCCGATCGAGACCCAGGTCAAATTGCTCAGGGTCCTGCAGGAACGTGAATTCGAACGGCTGGGCGGCGTCAAAACGGTGAAAGTCGACGTCCGCGTGATCGCGGCGACGAACCAGGACCTTGAAGAAAAAATAAAGCAGAAGCTTTTCCGCGAGGACCTTTTTTACCGGCTCAACGTGTTCCCGGTCCACATCCCGCCCCTGCGCGATCGCAGGAACGATATCCCGGCGCTGGCCATGCATTTTCTTTCCGTCTTCGCGAAACAGATGAACAAACCGGTCAAAAAACTCAGCGATGACGCCCAGGCGGCGCTCGTCAATTATCCGTGGCCCGGTAACGTCAGGGAACTTCAGAACGTGATCGAACGGGCGGTCGTGCTGGCCAACTCCGAAATTATCGGCATCGATTCCCTCATCCTTCCGCTCAGACCCGTCCTGGCGATACCCCAATCCGGCAATAGCCTGAGGCGCGCCGTCGAAGAATTCAAAATGGATTACATCCTGGCGGTGCTAAAACAGTGCGGCGGTAACCAGCGTAAAGCCAGCGAGATCCTCAAGATCCAGCCCACTTACCTGTCAAGATTACTGCATAGAAACAAAAAAAATACCTGATTTGGATCAGATCCCCTTGACATTCCCTTTATAATCAGGATAATAGTTAAGGCTTAATAATTAAGCCATTAACTAATAGGAGAAAGCAACTGAAAAGACCGCGAAAGGCGAGTCGGTGCCGGGATAACCAAGAAGACTGCAACCGGATCGATTCATTGATTGTCCATCTGAGTCGAATCATCTACTCACAATGGACCGCAGTTACTGCTGACTGGGATCTGACCCCGCCACAGAATAAAATCTTAAGAATCCTAGGAGAAAAAAACAGCCAGCCGATCACTGATCTAGGCAATGCCATGTCCTGCACTAAAAGCAACTTGACCGGCGTGATTGACAGCATGGCTCGTCGGGGATTGGTCCGGAGGGTAAGAAATCCCAAAGACCGGCGAATACTGCAGATAAACCTTACTGAAAAATCCAAAAGAATATTATCTTCAATCCCCGGGTGGGCAGAAATATATCGTGACTCGTTGACCCATACATTAAAAGAAAAAGAAGTGAGTGTTTTAAAGGCGATCCTTTCGAAATTATATGCCTTATATTCAAAATCGCAAAAACGAACAAGGAGGAAAAATGTTTAGGATACCGGTAACAATAATTTCATGGGTTTTTTTTATATATGCCAGTGATTGGCCGATGCTATACCATGACCCGGCGCACACATCTTTTACCCAGGACTCGGGGCCATTAACCAAAACACTTGCCTGGAGCTACCAGACCGGAGGTGCAATCGCCAGCTACTATCTGCATATTTCTTCACCCGCCGTAGTTGGCACGAGGCTTTATGTGGGCTCCAACAGCCGTTATGTATACTGCTTTGACGCGGTCAACGGGGGCGCGCCGATTTGGTCCAGGCAATTGTCCGACACGGTCTATTCCTCGCCCGCCGTAGTCAATGGTCGTGTCTATGTCGGAACCTGGGATGGCTACATGTACTGTCTCAATGCCAATAACGGTGATTCCCTGTGGCGGTATTACAGTGGTGGTTTGATTGAGATGGGCGCGGTCGTTACTGACGATCGTGTCTTCTTCGGTTCCTGGTATCAGAATTATCTCTGGTGTCTGGATGCAGTGACCGGCAGTCTTATCTGGCGAGGTCAGCCCGAGACCAATTTCATGTTCAGCCACAGCATGCCGGCCGTTGATGACAGTCTTGTCCTAATGGGGTCATCGCGATTCATGGCTTCACCCACAAAATTCTACGCCTTCAAGGAATATCCTGCCAGCCCGCCTAACGGTGAAATCGCCTGGCGTTGTTCCTTGGGAACGGGCGTGCAGCACCAACCTCTTTCGGTGGGTAATGGTCGGGTGTATGGTTCGGTGGATGACGGCTACCTTTACTGCATGAATGAGTATCCGCCAACCAACCAAGGTCAAGTTTTCTGGAGCATCATATCTTCGCCGGGCGGCGGCGGCGATCCGTCATGCGTGTCAATAAAAGGCGACACGATATACTATGGGCATGAACGAGGGTTTGTATATGCGCGGAGGGCAAGCGATGGCGGACTTATCTGGGAGCGGTCTTCGCTGGGCGGCCACAGTGGGGTCGGCGCAGTTACGATTACGCCGTCGCGGCTTTATGTCGGCACGGGCGTCGAAACCGCGAGCAAAAAAGTCATATGCTATGACCGCGCCTCCGGTGACACCATCTGGACATACCTGACGGGCGGCTATGTCACTTCTACCCCGGCGGTTGTCAATGGCATGCTATTTATAACTTCACAGGATGGCTACCTCTACGCATTTGGTAACTGGATAGATATCAAAGAGGAATCAAAACAGAACGACCCGGTTTATCTCTTAATAAATCCTAATATCTCGCGAACGAGCACTAAAATAAAATATCAAATAGACAATCCAGGGTATGTGTCGGTCAAAATATTCAATACACTCGGTAATGAGATAAGGACTCTGGTAGATGAATACGTTAATGCTGGAAGGCACATAATTCATTGGGACCTTAAAGATAATCAGAAAAGACGCGTTGGTTCGGGCATCTACTTATGCAGATTCCACAATAAAAGCAGGAATATTCAATCGAAAATAGTCGTTTTAGACTAAGGACGGCTGCGTTTTTTAGTGCCAATGCAAATAAAAAAAATAACCGACGAGTCGCTGTTCAGTATTATCGATTAGTGATTCTACAGGACTTTTGAAAGCGAGTCAACAAACTGGTTTAATTCCTGCTTGCTTCTTTTTTCGGTGACCGCGATCAGAAGATGGTTCTCGTGATGGCTATCGCCGAATACCGAAAGGGGTACGCCGCCGAAAATTTTATGTTCCAGCAGCCGGTCAACGATCGCACGGGCCGGTTTATTGGTTTCCAGCGTGAATTCTTTGAAAAATTCCCGGCCTTCAAAAGCCGGTTTGATACCCTTTAGTTCGCGCAACCGCGAGAACAAGTAATGGCTCTTGGAAAAACAAAGGTTGCCCACGTCGACGATGCCCTGCCTGCCAAGCGCGCACAGGTAAACCAGTGCGCTCAGCGCGCACAGCGCTTCGTTGGTGCAAATATTGGAGGTCGCCTTTTCGCGCCGGATATGCTGTTCGCGGGTTTGCAGGGTCAGCACAAAACCCCGCTTGCCGTCCAAGTCCGTCGTCTGCCCTACGACCCGGCCGGGCATGGTGCGCACATGCTCCATCCTGGTCGCGAAAACGCCGAGCAAAGGACCGCCAAAACCCTGCGCGATCCCCATTGCCTGTCCTTCACCGACCGCGATGTCTGCCTGATACTCTGCCGGCGGTGCGACCACCCCGAGAGACAGCGGGTCGATCACCGAAATGAACAATGCTCCATGCCGGTGAACGATCTTCTCGATCTCGCGCATGTTCTCAAAATTACCGAAGAAATTGGGATGCTGAACAGCCACGCAGTTCGCTTCATCCTTCAGGAGCCCTTCCAGCGCCTCAAGATCAAGGGTGCCGTTCTGCGCCGGACACGTGACAGACTCAATACAGCATTCCTTGGTGTACGTGCGTACGGTTCGCCGGTAAAAGGGATGGATCGAATCAGCCATGACAATACGGCCCTTACCCCGTATCGAATTTGCCATGTGACAGGCTTCGGCCAGCGCTGAACCGCCGTCATACATGGAAGCATTTGCAGCGTCCATGCCGGTAAGCTCGCAGATCATGCTCTGGTACTCAAATATCGTCTGCAGCGTGCCCTGCGAAACCTCGGCCTGGTACGGCGTATACGCCGTATAAAATTCGCTGCGCGACGTAATGGCATTGATGATCGCTGGTATATAATGGTCATAGACACCGGCGCCCAGGAACGAAACGAAATCGTCCGTGTCGCGGTTTTCCCCGGCCAAATTCTTAAGCACTGAACGGATCTCGATCTCGGACAACGCCGGGGGTAGGCCGACCTTACCTTTGAACTGCATGGGGGCCGGGATTAGCGAGTCAAGAAGTTCCTGATACGATGATACGCCGATCCTCTTTAGGATCTCCTTCTCGTCCTGAGGTGTCAGGGGTAAATAGTGCATACGGATCAGTGGCTGGCTATCAGCTCCTTATATTCCTTCGCGTCGAGCAACGCCTCGTATTCTTTTTTGTTGTCGATCTTTATCTTTATGATCCAGCCGTCATTATATGGATCCTTGTTTATGATCGCCGGGTCCTTTACGACTTTTTCGTTCACCGCGATCACTTCGCCGCTGACGCAGGCATAGAGATCGCTTACCGCTTTCACGGCTTCGATCGTACCGATCGAATCGCCGGCTTTCACCTTTGTTCCGACCTTGGGCGGTTCGATCATGACGATGTCGGACAGTTCTGATTGCGCGTAATCGGAGATACCCTCAACCGCAATATCACCATCAAGTTTTATCCACTCATGTTCTTTCGAGTATTTAATTCCGTCAATTATGTTCGCCATTAAACCTCCTTGAACAGACGGTCATTGGTCAATGGGTTTAGAAGCCCGATTTTAACAATATTTGTTTTTTCCAGCTTCACAACCTCAACCCAATAACTATTTCATTTTCACTTACGCGTGCCATGTTTGTAAAATGGTCCTTTAATGATCTCGACCTCGATCGGATCCTTTCCGGGGACAATAACCTGCAGTTTCTTTCCAATATCGCCAAACCCGATCTCGACATATCCCATACCGATGCCTTTTTTCAACGACGGAGAGAACGTTCCGGACGTGACATGTCCAATGACCTGGCCCTCGGCGGCGATATCAAGATGGGGACGTGGTATACCCCGGCCCGTCACTTCAAATCCAACGAGTTTGCGCTTGAGGCCGGCTTCCTTGATCTTTAGCAGGGCTTCACGGCCGATAAACTCGCCCTTGTCCATTTTCACGATCCAGCCCAAGCCCGCATCCAACGGATTCGTGGTCTTATCGATATCATTGCCATACAGGCAGTAACGCACTTCGAAACGAAGCGTATCGCGAGCGCCCAGACCAATGGGTCTGATGTTGAATTCCCGTCCCGCTTCGAATATCAGGTCCCAGACCTTTGAGGCATACTTGTTCTCCATATAGACCTCGAACCCATCTTCGCCCGTATATCCGGTGCGTGACAAGAGGACAGGCATGCCGGCCATTTTGGTCTCGATCGCCCAATAGAATTTAATTGCCGCGAGGTCAAGATCGAACAATTTCTGCGTCACCGGTTCGGATTTCGGTCCCTGGATCGCAAGCTGGGCGATAGAATCGCTGATGTTGGTGATCGACACGTCGAATTTTCTGGCGTCAATGATCCACTTGTAATCTTTGTCCGTATTCGCCGCATTGATAACGAGGAACGCCCGGTCGGCCAGATTGTATACCAGCAGGTCGTCGACAATGCCGGCATCCGGATACAGCATCGCCGAATACTGGACCTGGTTTGGTGCAAGTTTCACGGCATCGTTCGTTGTGATATAATTGACGAACCGCAGGCGGTCCTTGCCGCGTACCTCCACTTCGCCCATATGGGAAACGTCAAAAACGCCGACGCCGGTCCGCACGGCTTCGTGTTCCGGAATGATCCCTTCGTACTGGACCGGCATGAGAAATCCGGCGAATTCGACTATCTTCGCCTTGTATTTTAAGTGCATTTCATAAAATGGAGTCTTTTTTACCTCTTTTTGCATGCGCAATTATATGCAAAATATAGCGCAAGTCAACAAGTCGCTATCTCGCCAATACGGTTGTCGTCTTCGCTCGATTGATCTTGTTGTGGCAGACGTACTCAAGGTACACGACATACATCCCGGTCGGCATGCCGCCGCCGTTCCAGTACAGCGTCCCCCGGGTAGTACTGGCAACCGCCTTGCGGCACAAGTCGCACACCCGCTTGCCGCGGCTGTCGAAAATGGTCACGGTCAGATCGCCGTACGGCTCGGGCAAACGGTAATCGATCTGCGCGCGGTCGTTGATCCCGTCGTTATTGGGCGTAAAAACAGCCGGCGTTACGGCCAGCTCGCCGACATCGCCGACAACGATCATGGTCTTGAACACAAGGTTGTTCTCGCACTTTGTATCGCCGACTGCTTCGAGTTCAAAACCGAGCAGGTGCTCGCCCTGAACCGGCCGTTCATACGTGCAGAACACCGAGACGCTGTCGAAAGCTCCGGCCGGTTCACCAGGAAGGTTTGCCACGATCTCATTCGACTGCTTTGTGCTATCGCGGTTGATATCATCATAGACTATTAGCGTATAATCGTTAGTGGCGTGCAGGCCGTTGTTGATCACTACCACCTCGATCATCGCGTCTTCACCGCTTTTGATCGTCGCAGGCGCGATAAATATGCATGCTTCGTCCAGTGCGAGATCGCAAGCCGTGACCGTGCTGTTCGCGCGGCCCGGCGTGCAGCCGGCTGCGTCTATGCATGGATACCAGTTGCTTGATGAATCAGGTTTTGCCAAGTCGATCCTCTCCCACGAAATGCCGTCGCCAGGGTCATAAGGAAAACCGTCGGTGTCGTCCAAAGGCGTACCGAATGTCGTGGTGCACGCCACCGCGTCCGACGTGTAGATAAGCAAAGGATCGGTCGTGGTCAGACCGTCGCAGATCGAGTGGTCATCGGTCGTGATGATCAGTACCGAATCCGGGAGATCGTAAGGCTGGACATTACCGCCTGATGTGTCAGTGCCGGAATAGTCCCGGTCGAGGATGAGCGCGTAGGACAGCGGATACAGCAGTGTCGACCTAATCCGGACTTTTGGATATTTGACGAGTATTGTGCTGTCGTCCCAGCTGAACAGTTCATCGGGGATGGCATCCGGTCCAATACTCTTGTTATCGAAGTCAAAGATCTTGTACGCGGCGAGATCTATTGTATCGCTTGACTGGTTATATACTTCAACGAATTCATTGCGCTTGCCGCAGGTGCTTTCAGAGCCTTTGACATTGGACATCACTTCGGTGATGACAAGCGCGGAATCGGTCAGGGTAAAGATCGAACATAAATACAGGGTAAACATGGTACGCATTATATTGATTTTTCATATCCGGTCAAGGGTTATTTCGCACGATTTTTCGATACTTAAGGCTATATTCTCTCCCTGTCATTGCGAGTCCCACGCTGCTTATGCGGGACGAAGCAATCTCAGACGTACCTTCTCGTTTTCTCGAGAAATAGAAAAAAATTTAATACCTATTAACTTTTTGTAATCAGCTGCGCTTTCTTTGACCGCGGCAGGCATTTGATCTGGATCTCCCGTTTCATCGCGGATTTGATATTTTTTGCCGGTTCATAATAAACCAGTTTTACCGGCAGGCGGCCTTTCAGATATTTCGCGCCGCGGCCCGAGTTATGCAGTTCCAGGCGTTTCTTTAGATCTTTTGTGAGACCGGTGTAATATGTATGGTCAGCAGCTTCAAGGATGTAGACCGAGTACGTTTGATTTTTCTTTTTTGGCATTTGATTAACTACCCCCTCACCTTTTTCCTCTCCCCCAGGTTGGGGGCGAGGGATAGAAGATAAAGGGACTCTCAATTTTGCTGCGACCATAAATGATATTTTGGAGCCCCGCAACTATATTGCGGGACTCTCAATTTTGCTGCGCATCACATAAGATGCACGCAAAATTGGAGGCGGCGGGAATCGAACCCGCGTCCGAAATGTTTCGATGGTGAGGACTACATACTTATTCCCTTTTTGGTTCTCCTCAATTGGTAACCAAGGGACAGGTCCAAAAGAGCGAGCCTGTTAGGATCAAATGCCGGCCCTGCAGGCACAAGCCGGCAAGTTCCAGCCCTTATTACGCCTGACCCCAGGCCGGGCTGAGCTTCCCGGGCAGACGTAGCTGCTCAATTAGGCAGCTAGAGCGTATCCGTTTTCAGGATGTTTTTTTAATTCCAGTCGGATTTACGAGGTGGCTAGAACCCTCGGCATGCCCTCAGTCATGTCATCCACTCCGTCAAGACCGATCGCCCCCGTTTTAAGAATTTGGAAATGGTAATTGGAAATTGGTTAAATAGAAAGAATAATCTCTTTATACCATCTCCGAATTCCAGTAGCAATTACTGCTATATTATAGGAAATAAAAATGGATTGTCAAGGGATGGGTAAAGATCAACCCTGTTTCAAATGCTCAAAGCCGCTGGGTCTGATAGGCCGGAGACCGCGGTTGGTCTGGATAAAAAGCCCTCTTCCCTTTTCGATCCTGCCGACCCGGTTAACGGAGAAACCGATATTCACCGGTACTTTATCCGCTGTGAATAGCAGTTCAAAATCTTCGCCCGCGGATAAAATGAACTTCACCGGGTCGATCTTTCTCCATCGGCAGTATAGCGCGACTTCCGGATGTACCGGCAACATGCAAGGTTCGATCACGACCTTAACCTTACTTTCTTCGCTGATGTGAAAGGCGTCGGTCGATAGCCCGTCGGATGTGTCGATGCAGGCGGTCGCGAATCTTTTTAATTTGAGGCTTTCACTGATCCTGGGCCGCGGATACAGATGTTTTTCAACGGCTTTTGGGAATTCCCTTTTGTTCAAGTGGTTTAACAACGCGAGGCGTCCAACCTCTGCCAGTCCCAGAAAGTTTGTGGCAGACAGCACCTGTCCCGGTTTTGCCCCGCTGCGGAGCAAAGGCTTTTTTGTTATTCCAATGACCGTGATCGTCACGCCCCAGAAAGGGCTTTCGATAATATCACCGCCTGAGATCTCAAGCCGGAAATTTCTTCCTGCTGCGTAAAAACCTTTATACAATTCTGCGATCTCGCCCCGCGTAGTATTTTTGGGAAGATAAAGCGACACCAGGGCGCACACCGGTTTAGCTGCCATGGCCGCGAGATCAGACAGGCTCCCGGCCATTGTTCTGTACCCCAGGTCATATTTTGTGAAGTACCGAAGATCGAAGTGCACGCCCTCGGCAAACGAATCGGTCGACACGACCGTGCCGTTTTTCATCACCATCGCGTCATCACCGATACTGATCCTGACTTCGTGCCTTTTATGAGGAAATCTTTTTCTGATATAATCGATCAGCTGCAGTTCGCTGGCGCGTTGCTTAGGAATCATAAGTAACTAGTAATTGGTTGTTAGCTATTTGGGATTTTGGATTTCGAATTTGTTTATGTCTCATGCTGAGTATTCGACACGAAGCGGGATTTAGATATTCGGATTTAGGATTTGATGAATTAGACATGAAATTCTATTATGTCTCCATCATGCAGAATATAGTTCTTCTCGACCCGCTGCCCCGTGTATCCCGCATCGTTCCACAGCCGCGTGTACTGAAGGTTCTGCTTGAAGTCCTTGTGGATATACTCCGCGGCATCGATTACTGTTGTCCCGGACCTTAGCACGACCGGATCTTTCCGGGCCGGTGCCTGGCCTGCTTTCTTCGTGTATACACGGATGATCCCCAGTCTTTTGAAAATCTCATGTTTCAACACCGCAAGGCTGTCATGGTTCACAGCTGAAACAGGGATGAACGGTACCGCGTATTTTTTGCTCTGGCTAAAAGCTTTTAAGTTCTCTTCAACCGCTTTCGCGTCGGTCTTGTTGACGCAGAGTACTGCTTTGATCACGTTCCCTCCTGCTGCCGCAGCATCGCTGCCAAGATCACACGCGATGTTATGACCGGCAAGCATCTCCTGGATCAATTCGTACTGGGTCTCGAGGTCTTCGGTAGCGTCGAGCACGATCAGCACAAAAGCTGCCGAGCGGTATATCGAATACATCCACGGCTGCGTATCATCGGACAGCGGCGGCGTGTCAATGATCTGAATGAGGACGTCCTCGTAGGGCATCATGCCGACCTGCGGCGAGGTCGTCGTGTAGGGGTATTCGGCGACCGGCACGTTCGCATTGGTCAGGGCGTTCAAAAGCGCCGATTTCCCGGCGTTCGGAAGACCCAGCATCGCGACCTGACCCGCACCCTGCTTGTCGACCTGATACCACGCGGTAGACGGTCCGCCGCCGCTCTTGCGGCCGTGTTCCAACGCCTCCTTGATCTTGCTGATCTTGCTCTTCAGGTCACCCTGGATCTTCTCGGTCCCCTTGTGTTTCGGCATGATCGCCAGCATTTCCTGCAAATACGCGAGTTTTTCCTGAGGCGTTTTTGCCTCCCGGTATTTTTTCTCCGCTTCGTAATATTGGGGTGTCAGGTTAGCCGGCATCGCTATCGATCCATCGCTGTCTTCATTTTAATGAAATTATCATGTAAGTCAATATTTATCCTGCTCATTGACCGGTTTGAAAGCGCTGCAGCAGGCTGGTCACGCGAATCACCCATCCTGCCGCTTCGATCCGTTTGAATATGGCAAGAGCTTCCAGCAAATCGCCCTGAGCTTTTTCACTTTTACCTTCATCGGCCTCGACCCGCCCCAGGTAATAAAGAACGCGGCCCTGGTTATATACGTCCTTCAGTTTTTTGAATAATTCCAGCGCGCTTACCAGCACTTCACTGGCCTCAGCATATCTTTTTTTCTGTAAATAGGATCTTCCCAGGATCACCTTGAGCGATCCGACACGAACCTGAAGATTGTTTTTCTCAGCCAGCGAGATCTCACAGGAAATGCACCGCTGAAAATCAGCGTCAACCGGCAACCCCTGCTCCAGTCGAAACATCATTTTTGTTTCGTTGACCCGCGCAGTGATCTCGGGATTTTGAAGTTTTTCATTGATCCGTTCCACCTCAGCCAATACCTGCTCGCCTTCCTCGAATTTACCAGCTTCAATTGCGGCAAGCACAAAATGGGCATCGGTGATCGCCAGCGAATAATCATCACCCATTCGTTTTTTAAGGATCCGGGCCTCGTTGTACAACTGGCTGGCTTTCGAGTTGTTACCGAGCTTTGAATGCGCGTTCGCCAGATTACTGGTGATAATGCCGATCTCCATTATTTCACCGGTTGCTTCGCGGATGCGCAATGCTTCCGCAAACCGTGCAAGCGCCTGCCGGAAATTACCCAGCAGCATATCGTTCATCCCGAGATTGTTCATGCAGGTCGCAATACCCCGCTTATCACCCGCGGCGCGCCTGATGTGCAGAGCTTTATTGAGATACCGGGCGGCTTGCTCGTACTCACCGGTCCTCTGGAATACGGTGCCGATGTTGTTCAGTGCCAGCGCCATCTGAAGCTTCATACCCAGTTTTTCAAAAATCTCAAGGGCTTTTTCATAGTGTTCTTGTGCGCTGACAACATCCCCGCCACGCCAGTATTTGATCGCCAGATTATTGTAGGTATAGGCAAGACCCTCCAGGTTATTGCTCTTTTCAAATAATTTCCCTGCTTGCTTGTGCTTTTCACCGGCGAGCCCGAGATCACCCAGATAGCCGTACGCCCGGGCTAGTTGGTTCAGGGACCATGCCTGTCCATTGACATCACCGATGTTCTGGAACAAGCCAAGCGCTTGCATCGAAGCCCGCTTTACCGCATCGAAATCGCCGACATCGGAATTTATCTCGGCTACCGAAAGAAAGGAATCGGCCATCAACTTCTTTATGCCCGATCGTTCAGCCATGCGCAGACATTGGTTAGCAATGGTCGTGGCGATGTCAAAATTGCCGATCATGCCGAGTATGCCTGTCTTTCGTAACAGAATGCTCCATCTGACCGCGGTCGCGAACTGACCGGCAGAATCGAATACCGCCGGATCATCGATCTTATCAAAATTGCCTTGCAGGATATCGGTCAGGTGTTTGCGCTTCATAAGCTTTGCCGCCGTAACCAGTATATATGAAAGGGCTACAATAGCAAGCTGAAAGTGATGAAAAACTAACGAAATATCAATGTCATCTATCTGTTGTCGCGGTAATCATCGCAGCGACGGGTTTTTCTGTCGCTCGCTAAAAATCTTGACTTTCTTACGAATATCGATACAATATTGGAGTGATCGCTAAAATTGAAGAAGGGATCCGCGAGATCAGAAAAGGGAAGCCTGTGATCGTGGTCGACGATGAAGCCCGCGAGAATGAAGGTGACTTTATTGCGGCCGCCGAAAAAGTTAGCCCGCGTCTAATCAACTTCATGGCCGAGCACGGCCGGGGATTGATCTGCGTTCCGCTTACCCAGGACCGGCTGGAACAGCTTGACATACCGGTCATGGTCCAGGATAACACGGCGCTCCACGGAACGACCTTTACGGTCAGCGTGGACGCCATCAAGGGAACCACGACCGGGATCTCTGCATATGACCGCGCGAAAACGGTCAAGGCGCTGATCGACAAAAAAACAAAACCGTCAGACCTGGCCCGGCCCGGGCATATCTTCCCTCTGCGCGCAGCCCAGGGTGGTGTCCTGCGCAGGGCGGGTCATACCGAGGCCAGTATCGACCTTGCAAGGCTTGCCGGTTTTTACCCGGCGGGCGTGCTCTGTGAAATAATGGATGCCAGCGGCCACATGGCGCGGCTGCCACAGCTGGCACGGATCGCAAAGAAGCTGCGCCTGAAGATCATTACCGTGAAAAATCTCATTGAATACCGCCGCCGGAATGAAAAACTCGTCACGCGCGTACTTGCGACGCGTTTGCCAACAAAGTACGGCGATTTCTCCCTGATCCTTTATGAGGATACCCTGAACCACGACCACCATGTCGCCCTGGTATGCGGCGAGGTCGCGGGCAAGAAAGACGTGCTCGTACGCGTGCATTCCCAATGTCTGACCGGTGATGTCTTCCATTCGCTGAGGTGCGACTGCGGAGACCAGCTGGATATGGCGCTGAAGCTCATAGCAAAGAACAAAAACGGCGTTTTCTTGTATATGAGGCAGGAAGGACGGGGCATCGGTCTGGCCAATAAGCTTAAAGCATACCAGCTGCAGGACCAGGGAATGGACACGGTCGAGGCGAATATCGCATTGGGCTTTGCGCCGGACCTGCGCGACTACGGGATCGGCGCCCAGATCCTGGCCGATCTGGGTCTTTCGACCGTACGATTGTTGACGAATAACCCCAAAAAGATCATCGGTCTCGAGGGTTACGGGCTGAAAGTGACGGAACAGGTCCTGATCTTTGCTCCTCATAAGCAAAATCTGAGATACCTGAGAACTAAAAAGGAAAAACTGGGTCATCTCATACCGGAGGCCGTTTTCGACAATAAGGATTATTAGGAAACAGTTAGTAGCGAACTTTGTGCATAAACACGGGAGGCAACGAATGAAGGAAATTAAAGGAAGTCTGATCGGCAAAGGCAAACATTTCGCGGTCATCGTCTCCAGGTTCAACGAATTCATATCCAGGAAGCTGCTGGAAGGCGCCATTGATTGCCTGTTGCGGCACGGTGTCAAGGACAGCGAAATCGAGGTGTTCTGGACGCCGGGCGGATTTGAAATACCCGGACTCGCTAAAAGGCTCAAGAGTACGAAATTCGATGGCCTTATATGCCTGGGAGCGGTTGTCCGGGGCGATACGCCCCATTTTGACTACATCGCCAACGAGGTCACCAAGGGCATCGCCACACTGAACCTGGAACCCGGGCCTCCGGTCATATACGGCATAATAACGGCAGACACGACTGAACAGGCCATCGAGCGGGCCGGCACCAAGAAAGGCAACAAGGGATGGGACGCGGCAATGACCGCACTGGAAATGGCCGACCTCTATACCAAGATAAACGTAAAACCAAAAACCAAACGATGAACGCGGTCACGACAGGGGATCATCAGCAGCGTGATCTGGCGGACATGGCGCAATGAGCAGGCGGCGGGCGAGGGAACTGGCGCTCAGGATCCTGTACTGGCATGAACAGGGAAACGGGAAAATCGAGGACATCATGGAGCAGGTGCTGAGCAGCCGGAAATATTCGGCGGATAATAAAATCTTCACCACCACCCTGGTCAAGACGACCATTGATAACCTGGCCAGCATTGACCTTGCGATCGTCAAGGTATTAAAGAACTGGCAGCTTGACCGGGTATCGCTTATTGACAAGCTGATCCTCCGTATCGGCGTATGCGAGATCCAATACATTCCCGAAATCCCGTACGAGGTCGCGATCAATGAAGCCATCGAGATCAGCAAAAAATACGGTGACGAGGATTCGCCGAAGTTCGTGAACGGCATCCTGGACGCGATCGCCAGCGCAGCAAAGGGTGACCGCAAGGCAAAGGACCATTGAAAGCAGCGATCATAAGCGATATCCACTCCAATCTGGAAGCCCTGCAGGCAGTGTTGAAGGACATCAAGAAAAGGCGCATAAAGAGCATTTATTGCCT
Organism: bacterium; assembly: GCA_036382775.1. NCBI lineage: Bacteria > bacterium. The sequence goes on from DASVHD010000026.1 coordinate 28,719, forward strand.
GGGTGATCTCGTCGGTTACGGCGCGAATCCCAACGAATGCATCGCGATCGTCAGTCAGGAATCCGACGCCACGATCGCGGGCAACCACGACTACGCGGCAGTCAATAAAACCGATATTTCCACCTTCAACCCGGTGGCGGCTGAGGCTATCAGATGGACGCAAAAAAAACTGACCGAAGATTCAAAAAAGATATTAAGCAAATTGCCACTCACTCACTCCACCGGCGATCTGCTGCTGGTGCATGGTTCACCCAACAAACCGGAGCAGTGGCACTACCTTTTTGCCCTGGATGATTTCCATCATCAGTTCAGTGCGTTTATGGAACAACTCTGCTTTGTCGGTCATTCTCACATCCCGAGCGCGGTTTTTCAGGATACGAACAGTTACACGGATTTCCTGAGGGAAAATCCTTTCCCGCTCCTGAAAAAAAGACGATATATCATCAATGTCGGGAGCGTTGGGCAACCCAGGGACCTTGATCCAAGAGCCTCCTACGCGATCTATGATGGCAATAATGATTCACTTGAGATCATCAGGGTGGAATATAACATTCCCCTGGCCGAGCAGAAGATCGTCAAGGCCGGCCTGCCCGAAGTGCTGGCTGAAAGGCTATCGGCCGGGAAATGAAAAGCTATCGGGTAAACCTTATTCTTCAGAAGTTGTCTAAAGTAATGGAAAATAATGTGTTTTTGCTGTTTTTACTGTTTTTACCATTTTTACCATTTTTACCATTTTTGCCATTTTTGCAGGAGTGGGCATGAAACATAAGGGTCCAGTATCAAAAATGAAAGAGGATCTATTGGAAAAAACAACGGAACTCAAGCAGACAAAGGATAAATACCTGCGGTCGGTCGCGGACATGGACAACTACCGCAAGCGCATGGACAAGGAAATGGATGAACATAAAAAATATTCGAAGGTCGATTTTTTTCTGAAAATCATTCCCGTGCTCGAGAATTTCGACCGGGCGCTCTGCGGTGCGGAGATGAACGAGGATTTCGAAAGTTTCCGAAAGGGTTTGGAGATCATAGATCGACAATTCAAGGAAACACTTAAAAGTCTGGGCTTGAAAGAATTCTCCGGCCTCGGTGAGACCTTTGATCCGGCAAAACATGAGGCAATCGCGGTCGTTACCGTAAACGACAAACCGGAAAATACCATCGTTGAGGAAATCAGCAAGGGGTATGTAGTCGGCGACCGCGTGATCAAACCTGCAAAAGTAATGGTTTCCAAACAAGTTGAAGGAGGACAAGAAAATGCCGAAAATAATAGGGATTGATTTAGGAACAACAAATTCGTGCGTTGCGGTCATGGAAGGCGGGCAGCCGGTCGTTATACCGAACCCCGAAGGAGGAAGAACCACGCCATCGGTCGTCGGTTTTACAAAATCGGGTGAACGCCTGGTCGGTCCGCTCGCGAAAAGGCAAGCGATCACCAACCCGACCAACACGGTGTACTCGATCAAACGGTTCATGGGCCGGAAGTTCAATGAAGTGCCGAAGGAAGCGAACCGCGTGCCTTTCAAGGTCGTCGAGCATCAAAACGGCGACGCCTGGGTCGAGGTCATGGACAAGAGCTATTCACCGCCCGAAGTTTCGGCCATGATACTTCAGTATCTTAAACAATCGGCCGAATCCTACCTGGGTGAGAAAATAACAAAGGCCGTCATCACAGTGCCGGCTTATTTCAACGACTCGCAGCGGCAGGCGACCAAGGACGCGGGTAAAATCGCCGGGCTTGAAGTTTTGAGGATCATAAACGAACCGACGGCTTCATCCCTGGCCTACGGGCTGGACAAGAAAAAAGCCCAGAAGATAGCGGTCTACGATTTCGGCGGCGGGACCTTTGATATATCCATCCTGGAAATCGGAGAAGGGGTTTTCGAGGTCAAGTCGACGAACGGAGACACACATCTCGGCGGTGACGACCTTGATGAACGCATCATGAACATCCTGGCCGATGAATTCATGAAAGAGCACAATAATATTGATCTGCGCAAGGATCTGACCGCTCTGCAGCGGTTAAAAGAAGCCTCGGAAAAAGCCAAATGCGAGCTTTCGACCGTCATGGAAACCACGATCAGCTTGCCGTTCATCGGTTCGGACGTCGACCGCACGCCCCTGCACCTTGAGATGAAAATAACCAGGGCCAAGCTCGAAGCGATCGTCGATGACCTGGTCCAGCGGTCCCTGCCGCCGTGCAAACAGGCGCTTCTGGACGCTAAGCTGACGCCGCAGGAGATCGATGAGGTCATCATGGTGGGCGGGCAAACGCGCATGCCCAAGATCCAGTCAATAGTCCGCGAGTACTTCGGCCGCGAACCTCACAAGGGCATCAACCCTGATGAGGTCGTTGCCGTCGGCGCCGCGATCCAGGCGGCAGTGCTGGGCGGCGATGTGAAAGATATTCTCCTGCTCGACGTCACGCCGCTAACGCTGGGCATTGAGACCCTTGGTGGGGTAATGACATCGATCATCCCGCGTAACACCACGATCCCGACAAAGAAATCGCAGATCTTCACGACCGCCGACGACAATCAGACCGCGGTCACGGTCACCGTACTTCAGGGCGAACGCACCCTGTCGCATCAGAACCGGGTATTGGGGCGGTTCGACCTGTACGGGATCCCGCCGGCGCCCCGTGGCATCCCCCAGATCGAGGTCTCTTTCGACATCGACGCGGACGGCATCTTGCATGTCTCGGCGAAAGACCTCGGTACCGGGAAAGAGCAGAAGATCCGGATCACGGCTTCGAGTGGCCTGTCCAAAGACGAAGTGGATAATATGGTCCATGAAGCCGAGGAGCATGCCTCCGAAGACCGCAAGCAAAAAGAACTGATCGATGCGAGGAACCAGGCGGATAGCATCATCTATTCCGTGGAAAAAACCCTGCGTGAGTACGGCGAAAAGATCTCGGTCGACGAACGCGGTGAGATCAGTAAAAAACTGGAGGTCCTGAAGAATAAGAAGGATTCGGCGGATATCAACGGCATCAAGCAGGCGATGGACGACCTCCAGCAGTCAGTGTACAAACTTTCGGAAGCCGTCTACAAAGGCTCAGCACAGGCCACGCCGGAGGCACCTACGGAACCTCCAAAAACCGAACCCAAACCGGAACCGCCGGGAGCGGGTGCGGACGGAGCAGATTATCGCATCGTCGACGAAGAGGGCAAAAATGATAAATCCTAAGCACAAAATGCTAATCTCCGCTTCGTGTCGAATACTCAGCATGAGACATAAACAAATTCAAAATACAAAATCATGCCGTTGTTTTGGATTTGGGTGATTGGGGTTTCGGTATTGTTTAGGATTTAGATATTCGAGTTTAGAATTTCATCTTCGCATAACGAAGATATGAAGAAGGATTATTACCAGACCCTGGGCATCAGCCGTAGCGCCTCGCCTGAGGAGATCAAGAAATCATACCGGGATCTGGCAAAAAAATGGCATCCCGATATGAACCCCGACAATAAAAAAGAGTCGGAAGAAAGATTCAAGGAAATATCCGAAGCCTACGAAGTGCTTATGGACTCCAAGAAAAAGGAACTATATGACCAGTACGGGCATGAAGGCGTCTCTCAAACGTTCGGTGGCGGCGGGTTCAAATGGGAAGACTTCACGCACTTCGATGACCTGCAAGGTATTTTCGGCAACTTGGGCGATATCCTCGGCGGATCGATGTTCGAAGATCTTCTTAGCGGCGGCTCACGGGCCTCTCAAACCCGCAGGAAACGGGGCGGCGACCTCCACGTGATACTGAGCGTCACGCTGGAAGAGATCTTTGCCTCCGCGCACAAGGAATTCAAATTCAACCGGTTTGAAGCCTGTCAGCCGTGCCATGGCAAAGGCGGGTTCGATTTTATGACTTGTCCCCGGTGCAAGGGAACGGGGCAGGTAAAGACCCAGGGCCGCAGCGTCTTCGGCATGATTTCCATGATGGTCTCGACCTGCCCACAGTGCCAGGGTAAAGGTGAGACTATCAAGAACCCATGCGTCAAATGCGGCGGGCAGGGCCGCATCCGGGCGTCCCGCACCATCGAGATCAAGGTACCGCTGGGTATCGCCACCGGTCAATACATCGTTCTGAAAGGTGAAGGTCATTATGCAACCGGCGGCAAAGGCGACATCATCGTCGAGTTTGAGGAAAAACCGCATGATTATTTTGAACGGCGCGGCGATCACCTTTATATCAGGATTCTGACGCCGTATTCGAAACTCATCGCGGGCGGCACCATCGATGTCCCCGGGCTCAACGGCGGCAAGGACACGATCAAGATCCCCAAAGGCACGAGCGCACCCGAGATCATCAGGGTCCGGGGCAAGGGCATGCCGCGCATACGCGGAGGTTTTGGCGACCTGTACGTGGAAATCGACCTGAAACCGCTGGAAACCACCGACAAAAACTTGAACAGCGTAATTGAGCAGTTAAAAAAATACGAAGGAGAACCAGCACCCAAAAGAAGGGCGTCGGAATAGACGATCCGATCGTTCATGATCCACCCCCACAATCTTCTTTACGCTCCGCCATCATGCATCACCAGCACTTCGATACTTTTCAGCGGCACGTACTGCCACTACATCACCGATGTGCTGCGGCTGCAGCCCGGCGACAGCATCCAGGTCACCGACGGCCGCGGTAAAGTCTTTGCCGCGTGCATTTCCTCAACGACGAGATCAAAGGTCCTGGCGAGCATAACCGCGCAGTCGGTCATTGGACCACCAGCATCGGTCCGCGTCGACATTGCCTTCGCGCCGATCAAAGGCAGCCGCAACGACCTTATCATCGAAAAAGGCACCGAGCTTGGGGTACGGAGATTTATGCTTTTCCCCACCCGGTTCTCCGTCGTTAAAAACCCGGGGGCTGCAAAAGTCAAACATCTGGAGCGGATCGCGGTCTCGGCCATGATCCAATCCCAACGGTTTTACCTGCCATCCGTGGAATTAATAAAAAAAACAAAATCCCTGGTACAGGAATTTTCGCAGTATGACCTCGCGCTCCTCGGCGACCCCTCCGGATCCCGGGAGATCCCCGGCGGCAAAAGGTCGCTTTTATGGATCGTCGGGCCCGAAGGCGGGCTGGCGCCTGAGGAAATAAACCTGTTCCAGGATCACGGCGCCGTACCTGTTTCCCTGGGGTCTGCCCGATTGCGCAGCGAGACCGCGGCACTGAGCGGCCTGGTTAAGATCCTGGTCGCATACCAGAGCCTATAACTATATCGGGTGAGGGACCGGCACGCTCCCGGAGTTATGCTACCCGGGCACAACACATTATTGACTTTTCACCGAATATCAATATCATATATTTAAACAGGAGGACGTTCAGTGGCATTTACAATTGGATCATTTTTTCGATCGATAAAGGGTTATTTTATGAGTGATATCGCCATCGATCTGGGTACCTGCACGACTTTGATCTATATCAACGACCGCGGCATCGTGCTCAATGAACCGACCGTGGTCGCGATCGACACACGGAGCAAAAAGTATCTAGCCGTCGGCGATGAAGCAAAAAAGATGCTGGGCAAAACGCCCGAGAACATCAAGGCGATCAGGCCCATGAAGGACGGGGTAATCGCCGATTTCGAAATGGTGGAACTGCTCTTGCGCGTATTCATAGAGAAGGTCCAGAAAAAAAGACTGCTCACGAGGCCACGGATCATCATCTGCGTTCCCTCAGGCATTACCGAAGTGGAAAAACGCGCTGTTCGCGATTCTGCCGAAGCCGCCGGCGCCCGGGAAGTATACCTGGTCTCGGAACCAATTGCTGCGGCCATCGGCATTAACCTGCCGGTCCACCTCCCCACCGGCAACATGGTAATCGACATCGGCGGCGGAACCACGGAGATCGCTGTTATAGCGCTCTCCGGCATCGTCACCAACAACTCGATCCGGGTGGCCGGCGATGAAATGGACGATGCCATCGTTCAATTCATAAAAAAGAATTATAACCTCATCATCGGCGAACAAACCGCGGAAGAGATCAAGATCGCGATCGGCAACGCGTTCCCGACCGAGGAAGATAAGACCATCGAGGTCCGGGGCCGCGATCTCGTAGTGGGGATCCCCAAGACCATAAAATTCACCAGCCATGAAGTCCGGGAAGCCATCCAGGAACCGCTTTCCATGATCATTGAAGCGATCCGCTTGACCCTGGAACGGACCCCGCCGGAACTGGCGGCCGATATCGTGAACGCGGGCATTTATATGACCGGCGGCAGTTCCATGCTCCGCGGGTTTGACGCGCTGATCAGAGAAGAAACCAACCTGCCGGTCACCGTGGCGGAAGAACCGAACAAGGCGGTCGTGCTGGGCGCGGGCCGGATTCTGGAGGACATGCCTAAATTTGAAAAGGTGATCCTGAGTTTGAAACGAGAGTAGTTATTTGTTACGCAATCAACTCGTACTTTCCATCTGCCTTGCCTTCATAGCGATCATTCTCATGCTGGTCAATGATCAGGCGAGCCTGAATATCTCGGCCGAGCTGTCGCCGTTCCTGCTTTTTCCGCTAAGAACTGCGGGCAGCTATATCCAATTCCTGTCCGTATCCCGCAGTCGCATCAATGACCTCGAGATCCAGATCAGCGAACTGGGCCTGGAAAACACCCGGCTTAGGAAAAAGCTGCAGACCGACAGCGTTGAGCTGGTCCCATCGGCGTACCGTTTCATTACGGCGCACATCATAGGTCGGGATCCGTCGGATTTCAACGGTTTTTTGTATATCGACAAAGGCAAAAAAGACAGCCTTTACGCCAATCAACCGGTGGTCATCGCGGGCCGGCTGGTCGGCAAGATCAAACAAGTCGGCGGCAACTACAGCATCATCGAGACGATCGAAAATAGGAATATTGCGATCAGCGCATTTGACGGACGGTCCGGTATCAACGGCATCGTCAGATACCACGACGGGCTGAGCCTTGATTACGTGAAGATCAGCGATGACATAACTGCGGGAGACTCGATATACACGTCGGGGATGAGCGAGACCTTTCCCCCCGGGATACTGATTGGGAGCGTGGCGAGCACATATGAAACCGGCAACCTTCTTTTCAAAAGTGTGGAATTGACGCCCGGCATCCAGATCAACCGGCTATACTACGTCCACATCCTGGTCCAGTCAGAAAGTACAAGCATGCCGGATCAGGTCATCATTGATATCAGACCAACCAGAGCTCCCGAGCCGAACTCGAACCCATGAGATATATCGCTTATATCGCGCTACTGTACCTGTTCTTGCCGTTAAACCACCTGCTTGACCTGGTAACGGTCATGCTTTTTTTCATCATCTTCAACGAAAATGATTGGTTCGCCATTCTATTTTCATTCTTTGCCGGCCTGCTCATCGACCTTTACAATCCGACATTCCTCGGTCTCAATGCGCTCACCTATACCATTCTGGCGCAGGTCCTCCTGTATGTCAAACGATTCGTGGCCCGGGATCTGATCACGGTCCTCCTTGCTTTTGCCGTATTTTTCCTGCTGAAGGTGATCCTGGTCACGGTCGTTACCGGAAGTAAGATCACGCCGGCTCCGCTGATCCTCACGGTTGCAGCCTGCGTGCCTTTGTATCTTACGGCGAATAAACTCGTGTTTCGCACATGGCTGAGGCACTGAAAAGGTTCCGGCTGGTCAGATTTGCGCTTTTCTTTTTTTTTGGACTGATCCTCGTTTTCAGCATCCGCCTTCAGGTCATCGATGGTAGAAAATATTACCGGCTGTCAGAAGAAAACCGCATAAAGAAAAAGTTCGTGCCGGCGCCGCGCGGTATTATCTATGACCGCGAGGGCCGCGTGATCGCCAATTCACGACCGGGTTTTTATGTATCGGTCATACCGGCGCTGGTGGATGACCAATCGCTGAGCGCACTCGCTCGGATCCTGAAAATCGAGCTGACGGCGATTAAGGACAAGATGGCAATGGAAAAAAATCCCTATATTTCGGTCAAGATCGCACATGACATCGAGTTTGGACAGCTTTCGATCATTGAAGAGTTACACGAAAACCTGACTGGCGTAGAGGTCGGGGTTGAACCAGTGCGCAACTACCCGTATAAGGCCGCGCTCGCGCATCTGATCGGGTATGTCGGCGAAGCCACTTCAAAAGAATTGAGATCGACGGACGATTACATCATCGGTGATTACATCGGCCGCATGGGCATTGAAGCGCAGTATGAAAGTAAACTTAAAGGCACCAATGGCATTGAATATATTGAGGTCGACGCCCGAGGCCGGGAGGTCGGCGATGTGCTTGACAAACGGCCAGTCCCGGTCATTCCCGGGAACGATCTTTATACCACGATCGACCTGGCGCTTACCGAGTCCACCGCCACTTACCTGAGCGATTATGAGCGCGCGGCCGCAGTAGTCATCGTCCCATCGACGGGCGAAGTGCTGGTATTGTATTCCAAACCGGGATTCGATCCAAACGGCTTCATCCATGGCTTGCGATACGATGAATGGCAGTTGTTGTATAACTCCCCGGACGCGTGCATGTACAACCGCGCGATCATGAGCTGCTACCCGCCCGGTTCCACGTTCAAGCCTTTTGTCGCCCTGTCGGCGCTCGATGCCGGCATGGTGACAGAAAACCGGTACTTCGAATCTTGTGCCGGTTCATACCGGCTGGGGAACCGAAGGTTCGGCTGCTGGAAAAAACATGGCCGCCTGCCCCTGGTAGACGCCATCATCCAGTCGTGCGATGTTTATTTTTACCAGCTGGGCAGGTTCACGGGCGTGGACACGATCGCTTCCCGGTCGGCAGCCGCCGGTTTCGGAAAAAAGACCGGCATCGATCTGCCCCAGGAGAAAGCCGGGATCATGCCGGACCGCGCGTGGTTTGTTTCGCGCTATACGAAATACTGGACCGAAGGTCACGTGCTGAATCTGAGTATCGGGCAGGGTGACCTCCTTGTCACACCCTTACAATTGGCCTGTTCTTATCTGGTCTTTGCCAATGACGGCACGATACCGATACCGCATCTTGTTCTGGGGGCAAAATCGATGTTTCGCAAGACCGGTTTATCCCGCGAGGCCATAGAGGTGGTGAAAAAAGGATTGTTCGGCGTCGTAGCCGCAGGCACCGGTGTCCTGGCCCGCGTCGAAAATATCGAGGTGGGAGGGAAAACCGGAACCGCCGAGAATCCACACGGGGACGACCATTCACTGTTTGTCGGTTATGCTCCGGTCGAGCATCCCGATATTCTGGTCTGCATAGTCGTCGAGAATGCCGGACACGGCGGCAGCGTCGCAGCGCCGATCGCCGGACGGATCATGAAAGTATATTTCGCTAACAAGGACAGCGTTCATGGGTCGAACTGACACGCGGATCATATTCGCCGCCGTCATCCTGTCGATCATTGGACTGGTCATGATCTTCTCGACCGGCGGTCTCAACGCGCTGCTCAAGCAGAGTATCTGGCTGGGCATATCGCTGGCAGTCTGCATTGCCTTCGCGCGGATCTCGCCCCGCTTCTGGATCGCCCTGTCACCGTACGTCTATTTCGTGGTTGTGGTTCTGCTGCTGCTAATATTCTTTGCTTCCAGTGGTTATCCCCGGCGCTGGTTCCATTTGGGAGAAATATCGATACAGCCGTCGGAGTTCGCGAAGCTGGGCACTATTATCTTCCTCGCGGCATATCTGGCAAGGCAGAAAAAATTCGAAAAGTTCACTCATATGCTCATACCACTGGTCATCATCAGCCTGCCGGCGGCACTGGTTTTCGTCGAACCGGATCTGGGCGCAGCCCAGATATTCTTCCCCATTTTAGTGGTCATGTTTTTCTGGGCGGGGATGCCTGGCGCCAAGATCTTCATTTTCTTCTCGCCCTTGCTGTCGGCCATCGCCAGCTTTTCCATCTACCTATGGGTCGTCTACATCGCCGGCTTCGTAGTGTTTTTAGCGCTGAGGAAAAAACTGAGTGACCTGGTGTACGGCCTGATCACCAATCCTCTTGCCGGCCTCATGATGCCCGTCATATGGAACTCTCTGAAGGTATACCAGCAGAAAAGGATCATCTCTTTTCTCGCGCCCTGGCTCGATCCGCGCGGCATGTCATGGCAGGTGATCCAGTCCAAGATCGCGATCGGTTCAGGACGCATCCTGGGCAAAGGATTCCTGGCGGGCACGCAGAAAAAATTCGAATTCCTGCCGGAACGGCACACGGATTTCATATTCAGCTGCATCGGCGAGGAATTCGGCCTGATCGGCATCATCGTGGTACTCGCGCTATACACTTTCATGCTGTACCGGATCCTGGATCTCGCCCAGGAGGCGAGAAACAGATTCGCGAGCATATTCACCATCGGCGTTTTCACGTGGTTCGCTTACCAGACCGTCATCAATACCGGCATGACCATGGGGCTCCTGCCCATCACCGGCGTACCCCTGCCGTTCATCAGTTACGGAGGGTCCTCGCTCCTGGCGTGTTTCCTGGCGGTCGGCATGCTGCTCTCCATATCTCGCACCAGACTGGAGTATTAGGATTCGGTTCCGCTGCCCACCCATTGACGAACCACCATTTACGGATATAATGCTTCCACGTCTATACCATTCGTTTTATTCGTATTCTTTCATTCGGTTAATTCGTAATGAAAAGGAGTTTAAATGAAAATTAAGGTCGTCAATAAATCCATTCTTGATTTTGACGGGGATCTAGTGATCGTGAATCTTTTTGAAGGCGTGAAAAAACCGGGCGGTGCCACCGGCGCCGTCGACCGGGCAATGGGCGGTGCCATTTCCAGGGCAATAAACAATGGCGAGATCACCGGGAAACGGGGCGAAACGCTCATCATCCACACGCTGGACAAGATCAAGGCGCGACGGGTCATGGTCGTCGGTCTGGGTAAACCGAACGCCTTTGGGCTCGAAAGCATCAGGAAAGCGGCCGGCGCTGCTGCGCTTGCGGCGAAAAAGGCACACCTGAAAACGATCGCCATGATCGTTCACGGTGCCGGCATCGGCGGTATCGATCCGGAGCAAGGCGCACGCGCCGCGGTCGAAGGCACGATCCTTGCTCTGTATGAATTCACCGAATACAAAAAACCGGAAATGACCGGTATCGGATCGATATCCATCTTCGAAAGCGACCGGGGAAAGTATCCAGCGATAAAGCACGGCGTCGAGACCGGCCGGATCATCGCGGAAGCTCAGAACACAAGCCGTGACCTGAGCAACGAACCGGCGAATAACCTGACGCCCGTCCTCCTGGGGCGACGGATCAAAGCCTTTTTAAAAGAGCAGCGCCTGGATAAAAAGATCGCCTGCACGATCCTCGGACCCAGGGAACTGGCGCTCAAACGTTTGGGCGCGCTGCTTTCGGTCAGCCAGGGCAGCGATCATGAACCCCAATTCATCACTCTGCGATACAAAAAATCCGACCGCCCCTTGATCTGCCTGATCGGTAAGACCGTAACGTTCGATTCCGGCGGGATCTCGCTTAAGGATCCGGAAGGCATGCAGCGCATGAAGGGCGACATGTCAGGCGGTGGCGTGGTCTTCGCGGTCATGGCGGCACTGGCCAGGACCGGTTCAAAGGTCAATGTTATGGCGTTGATCCCGGCGGTCGAGAATATGCCTTCCGGAAGCGCGTCGCGGCCCGGTGACGTGGTGCGGGCGATGAACGGCAAGACCATCGAGATCATCTCGACCGACGCCGAAGGCAGGATGACGCTGGCCGACGCGATCTGCTATGCAGAATCCCGGGGGGCAAAGGTCATCGTTGATATCGCCACCCTGACCGGCGGTTCAATGATCGCTTTTGGCGATATCACCGCTGCGGTCATGGGCAATGACGCGCGGCTAATTGAGAAACTGCTTACGATCACCCATGAGACCGGCGAAAGGATGTGGGAACTGCCGCTCTTCGAGGAATACGAAGAAAAAATAAAAAGCGACGTCGCCGACCTGAAGAACTCAGGCGGTCGTGGCGGAGCGCCGATCACCGCTGGCATCTTTCTCAAGGCATTTGTCAAGGACGCACGCTGGGTGCACATCGATATCGCCGGCAAGGAATTCGCCGATTCCGAAAGATTTTATCAGCCAAAGACCGCGACCGGCTTTGGTGTCAGGACCCTCTTCGAGTTCTGCCGCCAGATTTAACGAACGGTTATTTGGTCTTTTCCCCGCTTTTTGCCTGTTTGTATTTCTGCAGCTGTTTCTTCAAATACTCGCTCGTTGGTTCAAGCTTAAGCGCCTGCTGTTCCCATTTTACAGCGTTCGAATAATCACCGGCTGAGTAGTACGCTTCAGCGACCGTGTCCATGATGTTCGTGTCTTCGGGTGCCAGCGCGTTGGCATCAAGCGCCAGACTGATGGCCTTCTCGGGCATGACCTTGCGAGTGGCCAGTGCCCAGGCCAGCGAATTATAGACTTCCGCGTTGTCGACTTTTTCCTGCGTCATGCGGTCGATGATCATAAGCGCGTATTCGGTCTCCGCGGCACCGCCGTTGTCGAGGTAACTTTCAACCACGAAATTACTTTCCCACAGGTTATACAGCCGGTCCAGTTCACTGACCGCGGCGGTATCGTCGTCCACGTGAAGATCGACCAGCCGGTCGTATTTTCCTTGATACCCGCCTTTTTCCTTGACCACCAGGATCGCGGCCGACTGCCGGCCCCGCTTATCCCCGCCGGCATTATCGCCCGCTTTCAAAGCGCTCATTATCCGGCGCGCCAGCGGACCCGGCGTTTCCAGGAAAGCTTTTTCCATGGACAAAACCACATCCTCGGAAACAAGGATATTTCCCTGGACCGAATAGTACTCGCCGGTCCGGTGACCGGCCCAGGCATTGGCGCCCTTTCCTGTATAAGCCGCGACCTGACCGTCTTTATCGATGATCGCCACCTGCCGGTCATCCCTGCCCGAATCTGCTTTTAACAGCGAATCAAGAGCGGCCTGCGCCGTAAAACCACTGGCCAGCAATTCTAAGCCATTAACTCCGTAATCGATATTCGCCAGCGCCTGGGTGGCGATCGCGCCGACGTTGATTTTTGCCCACGGCACGATGTACCCGACCGCGAAAACCCGGGAAGCGACACCCACCCCCGATTCCTTCGTATCCGGGTCATACGCGACTATCGAGAATGTGGCAAAAGCGAAATTTGCAACGAACAAAACAGCCGTCAGTGCTGCTGTCGTCCTGCGATCCATGGATCCTCCTTTGCTATGTTTTTAGCGGTTTCAATATTTTTTCAAGTTCATCCACGTCTGCGCATGCCAGCTTTTGGGCATCAGGATATTTCGCGAAAAGCACTGGCGTCACAGAATTGACCTTCTTGTCCGTGGTCTGTGCCGAGAGGATTACGGCGATCAAGAGTTCGAAATTGCTTGTATGGTCAAGTTCGATCTTCGGTTGGGGAAAATGTTTTACCAAACCGGAAAGCATGAAAGTGGCAGTCAAGTTTATTTTTTTGATCATACCCTGTGGAGCGTAATAGAAGGTTATCTTAGAATCTGCTGGGTTATGTTAGCGATCATGTCGACCGGGTAGCGGAGCAATCCGACGGTCAAAAGCGAGAGGATTCCGAGGATGACCACCACCAGCGACATCAGGTCAAATTTTCTGCCTGCCTTAAGATCAATGGGCACCCCCATAAAAACGATTGTCCAGAGACGCATCATGTACAAAATACTTAAGACAGCGGCAAGCCCAATGCCCAGCGCGACAAAAAGATTATGCTGCTGGAGGGCGCCAAGGATGATCAATACTTTGGCAAAAAATCCGCCAAAGGGCGGAATGCCCATTATGGATAGCGCACAAAGCAGAAAACCAAAACCATCAGCGGGGAAGAGTCTTGCCATTCCGCGTAATTTCCTGATATCGCGTTCCTTCGCATAATGATCAATAACGCCGACGCCAAGGAACAATCCTGCCTTGGCGATACCATGTGCTAAAATGTAAAAAAGAGCGCCCGCGACCGCGGCCGGATTGCCTAATGTAAAACCGATCAGGATCAATCCGATCTGGCTGATGGTGGAATAAGCGAGGATGCGCTTCATATCGTTTTCCACGAGCGCAGCGCAGGCCGTCACTATCACGCCGATCAGAAGCAGCACCAGGAAAAACCCGTTGAACCCTGGCGGCAAGACCAGGGCGGTGAGAAAGATCCGGGCGAACGCGAACGCCCCGATCTTGACAAGGACTGCGGCATGCAGCAGGGCGGTGACCGGTGTCGGTGCGACGCCGGCGTCCGGCAGCCAGGTTTGTAAAGGCACCTGAGCGGATTTAGCGATTATGCCGATGACTATCAGTAAAGCCACGCCGAATGTCGGGACCACGCCCTGCAATTGGGTAAGGTTTAAAGTATGTGTCTTTTGAAAGAGAAGTTCGAAACCGATGAGCATGCATGCGGAACCAGCGATCGTGATGATAAAAGCCTTATCAGCGTTCACTAAATGCTGCGGTTCGTTGCGATGATGCCCGATCAAACGCCAGGAGCAGATGGCGGTCATTTCCCAGAATATGTACATGAGTATCAGGTTGCATGAGTAGACCAGCCCCATCATGGAACCGATAAAGAGCAAAACAAAGTAGTAGTACTCGCTTTGATGCTCATCGTCCCTCATATACCCGATCGAATAGATCACGATCAGCGCTCCGACCAAAGAAGAAACAAAAGCCATGAAAGACGACAGCGCGTCGGCCCTGAGGAAGAGGTCGAATCCGGGGATAAAAGGCACATGCCATGTATAGACATTGCCAAGCAGGTTTTGGGCAAGACGCAAAACCGAAAGAAGACACGTAAAGGCAGTGATCGCCACCGCCAGCGCCCTTTGGACACTACGCCAGCGGCCGAAGCAAAGGACAATGAAAGCGCCCAGGATCGGAATAAGTATCGTCGCGATCATCAACCCGGACCTCCGATCGATCCGAAATACCCGATCACATTACCGGCCTGAAAAGCCAGCAGCACGCTGACGATGATAAGGACAACGACCAAGAACTCTTCTATACCATACCGTTTCCGCGACTGGAGCACCGCGGGGCCCAAGAAGACCTTCCGGATCACGCGCAAGAACGCGACAAGGTTCAATAGGCTGCTTAAACCGATCATGCAGACAATGGACCCGTTGCCTTCGAAGAGCGACGTGGTCATATATTTGCCGAGGAAATTGGAACTGGGAGGAAGCGACGATAACATCAAACCACCGACAATGAACCCAACCGACATCACACCCGCGTTGTTAACCAGTCCGGTTATCTCCTGGACCTTGCTTTTGCCTGTCAATCTGAACGCCGTCTTGATGCCCATGGCGACCAGTAAAATCGCGACGACTGAATTGCACGTTTGCAGAAGACCGACCGCCAGGCTATGGCTGTAACCCAGCATGACAAAGCCGCATTGTCCGGCCGCGATCGCGAACAGGAACTTGTTAAGATTGTTTTCAGTGACCGCGATAAGCGGCCCGCCGACCAGAAGCAGCAGGGCGAAGACCTGCAGATCGAATATAGAACCCGTGGTTATGTAACCCAGCAAGGGCACAACCAAAACGATCAAACCCCATAAGACCAGCGACTTCAAAGTCGAGCTCAGGAGCCTGACCGTTTCCGCGATAACATAATTGAGCTGGTCGACAACGCGGTCGACGTACTTGAATACTATCGCCGCGGTTCCTTCGGCAAATTTCAAGAGCAAATTAAAGAGATCGTATACGCCGGCGGCGCCCTTTTCGTAAAGCATAGGCAGGTACTTTATATGCTTTATCGAAGAATAAAATTCGGTACCCGGAATCCGGGCTTCTTCACCTTCCATGATCTCGCCGCCGACAAAGATCCGGCTTTGCCTTGGTTTCAGGGCAGTGCCGGACAGGAAGATGATAAAACCGATAACGAGGGCTATAATTATGAGCATAACGGCGATCACCGGCGACCAATACCCGGAGCTCTGTATCGCGAAGGGCAGTGACGGCGCGATCAGGAACTTCATGGGGATCTGTGCCGCGAATATGCCAAAGACGATGCAGAAAAAAGCCAGAATCAGAGATGGTGCGACCAATTCGAAGCGGTTTTCTTTCACGCCATCGAATTCCTTGGGACGGCTACCCAGGAAAACCGAATGGATCATCTTCAGAAAAGAAGCGAGGGTCAAGACGCTGCCGAACATCGCGGCGATCAAGAATATCGGCCAGATAACAGTTTCCCGCGATAACTGGACTACGCCCTGATAAACCATCCATTTTGAATAGAAACCATTCAAGGGCGGGACACCGGAAATAGCCAGCGCGGCCACTATGAACGACAAAAAAGTCAGCGGCATTTTATTTCCCAGTCCGCCAAGTCGCTCCAGATCCGTGGTCTTTGTTCGATATTCAACACTCCCAGTTGATAGAAACAAGCAGGCTTTGTAAATCGTGTGATTGATCATATGGAATAATCCGCCGGCGATCCCGATGGGGATGCCCGTGCCGATCCCCAGGACCATATAACCAACCTGGGAAACCGCGTGGAACGACAATAATCGTATTGCTTCCTTCTGGATCATCGCCATCATCACGGCGGCGACGATCGTCACCGAACCGATGATCATCAATAGCAGCCTTAAAGGCATTGAACCGTGCAGGTCAAAAACAAAATAGGAAACCCTGATCAACATGTAGATGCCGAGCAGTTTATCAAGGCTCGCGGGGATGAAAGCCATCGTTGGCGCAGGGGCGACCTTGGCAGCTTCAGGAATCCAGCTGTGCAAAGGCATAGCGCCCGCCTTAGCAAGGATGCCGATAAGTATCAGGATATAGGCAAAGACCGCGAGGGGCTGATCAAGGCGCAAGGGATGATTTAAGGTCATCGTGGCAACGCCAAATTTTACGAATATCAAAATAAACCCAAGGATCAAGAAAACATCAGAGATGCCGATGATAAGAAACGCCTTTTGAGCGGCTCCTGAAGGGTCCTTGCGGGCAACCATCATCATCGCATAAAGCACCACTACCAGGAAACCCCAGAAAAAAACCAGCATGAATGGACTGTGGGAAAGCGCCGCGCCGTTGGCCGCCGCCAGCGTCAAAAGAATGTAAAAAACGTAGAAACGGCTCCCCGGATATCCGTGAAGGAATGATGGCGAATAAAGCGCCAGCAAGGCGGCAAAGGCTGAACAGCCCATGATGATGAAACTGCTCAAGGCATCCGCGTAGAGAGCCAGCGATAAACCGTAGAGGTTCATGATTTCGAACGAGAAGGGCGCCAGCCGAGCGGCGAGAAAGATCCTTATGGTCAGATAAAATACAAAAAGCGCAGCGCCAAGTCCCACCGCTCTCCTGATCGGCTTGATCAGAGCGAAGAAAGAGCATATTGCCGGAACGAGGATGGTCAGGATAAGGAGGGAACCGTTCGGGTCATTCATGCATCCACCTCGATCTTTGGAAACAGAGGCGTTCAGTCTTCATGAACGAATCGATTATATTCATATGCCGTGAGCTGTCAAACATATTCAGTATCCCCAGATCTCGTGAAGGTAGACGCTGCGCCGGCATGCCGGGCAAAGGAATCTGAGATGCTCGCTTCGGTACGGCGCAGCATCCTTGTTTCTGGGCAGATTCTCCTCGCCGTATTCCTGCGATAAAACCAGGAACAAGGTCGGGTTCGCGTAAGCAAGCTCGCCAACCCGGTGCGCGATCCACAGCAACTGCGCGCGCGTTGTGATCACGGTCCCGCAGCGCTCGCAGAGGATCAGC
Organism: bacterium; assembly: GCA_036382775.1. Lineage (NCBI taxonomy): Bacteria > bacterium. The sequence goes on from DASVHD010000026.1 coordinate 46,384, forward strand.
TCTTTCTCGATCGAGTTGGTGTAGCCATCCTTTGTTATCTGTACCAGGTCATATTCCTGGGTGTGCCGTATCCCATCTTTGGTCGTGCAGTACGCGACGCACTGGCCGCAGTACACGCACCGCTCCTGGTAATGGATCTCGCGTCTTATTTTTTTCGTTCTATTGTCTTCCTGAGCCCGGGCATTGGCCGGGCAAACTTCAACGCAGGCACCGCAGAGAATGCATTTATCAAGATCGAATTCTATCTTTCCCCTGAACCTTTTCTGCGCGGGCGATGGCTTTCCGGGGAATTGGCTCGTATAAGGTCCTTTGAATATCGCTTTGATCGCCTCGATCAGTTCTCTTATCTTAGGCTTGCGCATTTTTCCCCCAGATCATTTCTCTTGTTTTTTTCATAAGATATCCGTGTTCATCTAAGCCAATCCGGACTGTCGTTTGATCGTTTTGCCGAAAATCAGAATGACCAGGCCAACGATAAAACCGGCCATGACCAGTACCGTCGCCAGGACCGATGACCCGAAGCTAAATGCCGGGATCTTGAACGGCAGAGATGGATATACCAGTTTGCTGAGCGGGATCTGATGCACCAAAACGCCGAACACGATGCATGCAAGCGCAAAAACAAGGGTCGTCGCCATCATTTCGAACCGGATCTCGCACACTCTGTCCGATCCCTCCGGTCTCTTGCTTAGAAAAAATATGTAGACCATCTTCATCAGGGACATTACCGCCAGAACACTGCCCGATATCATTACCAGCAGGAATACCGGCCACAGGATCGTCTGCCCTGACAATTCCATTATGCCCTGATAGAGCATCCACTTCGAATAAAACCCGTTCAAAGGCGGCACGTCCGAAATCGCCAATGCCGTGATAATAAAAGCGATCGCTGTGAAAGGCATCCTTGGGATTATTCCGCGAAAATCGCTTAGCCGCGTTGTTTTTGTTCGGAATTCCACCGAGCCCGCCGACAGGATCAAACCGGCTTTAGAGATCACGCTGTTTATCATATGGAACAACCCGCCCGCAACGCCGACCGGACTGCCCGTCCCTATCCCCAGCACCACGAAGCCGACCTGGGCGACAGTGTGAAACGAAAGTATCCTCATGGCGTCATCCTGCGCGATCGTTTTTATCAAAGCTACCAATACGGTCATTGAGCCGATCGCCATAATGACCAGCCTGAGCAACAGTGAATTTGAAAGGTTAAAAATGTAATAGCATGACCTGATGAGCAAATATATCCCCAACAGATTGTTCAGACTCGCGGGTATGAATGCCATCGTGGACGCGGGTACAACCGTTGCGGCTTCTGCGGACCAGATCTCCGAAGGGATCGCCCCAGCCAGAACAAGCGCGCCGATCGACATCAGAATAAATGAGATTACCGGAAGGGGGCCGTCAAATCCTATCCTGGGTTCAACTGGAAAGCTCAGCCCATCGCTGTGTTTCATTAACAACATACCAATACCCACGATGATCAAGAAAACCGCGAGGCCATTTATCACTGCCGCCCTTCGGGCGGCAAGCGTACTGTCTTTTTTACCGATAAGCAGGAATTTGTAGATCAAAAACACCATGACTGCCAACGCCAGGCTCAGCATGAACGGACTGCCGCTGACAACAATGATATTTGCCACTGACAGAGCAACGGCAACGTACAGGTAGTAAATTCGCTCCCTGGGTGTTTTCAGCATCGCTCTCAGCGCATAAAACCAGATCAGAAATGCGATCGCTGAGATGAAGAGAAGTACCAGTCCCGAGAGGCTGTCAAGATAAAACCGGAAACCGACACCGGGGATCACGCTTATGGTATAGGCTATCGTGCTGGTCCTGGTGATGATGAACAATTGTATCGAGAAGAACAAGGTGAGAAAAAACCCCATAAAATTGAGTTCGTTCCTCAATAATTTGACAAAATACGCAAGGAGACCGGCCAGCACGGGAAAGAAAATGATATATAATATCTGGTTCATGTTCCCGACAAAGTCCTGTACAGCTGGTTTCCGTATCGCTTTTTGATCTTCTCGGTTTTCTGCCAGGAAAGTTTCAGCAGGTCAAGGCCGGAAAATTTCTTTTTGCCATCCACATATACCGCAGTTCTTTCAGTACAGCAGTAGCAGGGATCGACCGCCGCCAGGACCAACGCTGCGTCAGCGATGGAATAACCTTTGACCGCCACGACATTGGAGGGAATATTCATATAGCTGGGCGCGCGTATCTTATGCCGGACCGGCATATTAGAACCATCGCTACGGACATAGTGGAATACTTCGCCCCTCGGCGCTTCGTGCCGGCCGATCCCTTCGCCGACCGGTATTTCCGCTATTCTTTCCTCGATCGGGCCATCCGGCATCTGCTTGAGACACTGACGGATGATCTTGATGGATTCGAAGCATTCCAGCAGCCTTACTTTGGCCTTGGCCAGCACGTCACCCTCGTTGAAAACGATCGTGTTCCAGTCGATCTTGTCATAAGCGTCATAGGGATCGTCTTTACGCACGTCGATCGCACAACCGGACGCCCGGGCCGTGGGACCGAGCACGCCGTAAGCGATGGCATCGGCCTTCGGCAGAATACCAACCCCCTCTAACCGCGCCCTGATCACCGGGTCGTCGAGCACGGCTTTAGTGAACAGTTCTGCTTTCTTTTCCACTTCGTTCAGTACTTTTTCGATCCGGGGAAAATCTTCGGGCAGGATATCACGCCGTGCGCCTGCCACCTTGTTCACTGCGTAGTGGTTGCGGTTGCCCATGATCAGCTCGAAGAGATCAAGGATCGGTTCCCGGTACCGCCACACCCACATCCAGACCGTATTGTAACCGATAAAATGCCCGGCAAGACCGACCCAGAGAAAATGCGAGTGGAGCCGCTCCAGCTCGGCGACGATGGTCCGGATGTATTGCGCTCGAGGAGGCGCTTTGATCTTCCAGGCATCTTCCACGGCCATGACATAAGCGTATGGATGAGAATCCGAGCATATGCCGCATATCCTTTCAACGAGAAAAGGAACCTGGTCATAGGTCATCGTGGTTGCCAGGTATTCATGACCGCGGTGATTGTAGCCGAGATTGATCTCCATATCGATGACTTTTTCGCCCTCGACAATCAGCTTGAAGAACTCCGGCTCCTCCTGTAACGGGTGATAGGGCCCGATCGGTATGATCCGCTTCATGATCTACCTTTGCTTATCCTCGTAATCCCGGCGCAGTGGATACGCTGTATCAGGCCAATCATCAGGCGTCAGCAGGGGTGCCAGATTCGGATGCCCGATAAAATCCACGCCCAGAAGCTCATGGATCTCCCGCTCGATCCAGTTCGCCGCGGGCAGGAAATCAGTCAGGCTTTTGATGCTCAGATCATCCTTGGGCGCGACGGTCTTCACGTTATAATACGTGCCTGACGCGTCATGCGAGAAATTGTATATGATCTCGATACCGCGTCTTGTATCGATACCGGTAGCGATCGAAAAACGGCATTTTTTTATTTCGAAAAGGTACTGCGCCAGGTCATGGGCTAAAGCTCGGTCGATCGTGAGGTAGACCCGGCGGGGTGCGTGGACCTTGACCTCCAGACCCGGGTATTTCTTTTCCAGATCAGCGATCAGATCCGGTGAATACTCTTTGCGCATACCGCCGTCCTTTTTTGCTGCGGTCATTGTCTCATAACCTCTTAAGAGCCTTGACCACGCCCATAATTATCGCTTCGGGTTTGGGCGGGCAGCCCGGGATGTACACGTCGACCGGGATATGCTTGTCATAAGTTCCGACCGCAGTGTAAGAGTGTTCGAACATATGGCAATTGCAGGCGCACGTGCCCACGCCGATGACCAGACAGGGTTTGGGCGTCTGCTCGTACACCCGGAGCACCCGGGGCAGGCTCTTTTTGTTCAGAACCCCGGTAACCAGCAACGCATCCGCGTGGCGCGGCGAACCCACCAGAACGATCCCAAACCGCTCAACATCCCAGCGCGGCGTCAGCACGTCGAGTATCTCAATATCACAGTTGTTGCATGATGCCGCCGCTACATGGAACACCCACGGCGATTTTTTCAAACCCCACAACTTGACGTTACCCACCTTTGACTCCCTTAAAAGCCCAAAAAAGCCAGTATCAAACCAATGACCGCTACCGGCCCAAGGACGAACCAGAAAAATTTAAGCGCCTGGTCTATCCTCAAACGCGGGTTCGTGTTTTTGATCAGGACCATAAGAACGATGATCAACAGGAATTTCAGCAGCGCAGTCCAGCTGGTGAGCCCGCCCCAGAGCATAGTGATAATGTACACCGGCAGAACGACCAGCATCATCGCGCGCGTGAGCCGGTACACAGCCAGCGCGACACCCGAATATTCGATATACGGACCGCTCATGATCTCCTGCTCCGCCTCTGGCGTATCGAAAGGAACATAACCAACCTTTGCCTGAGCCGAAAGCAGCATGACGACACATGCGATCACGCCTGAAACCGAATAAAGATGGGGGTGCGCGGCTTGAGACGCCAAGATCTTCGAGACATAGATACTGCCGCCTGATTTAAGGATGACCGTGGCCGTGGCGAGCAGGAACGGCAGTTCATAGGCAAAGTACAGCGTCATCTCCCTCGAAGCGCCGATGCTGGCAAGGGGGTTTTTCGACGCCGAGCCACCGATGATTATCGACAGCGGCAGCAGCGCAAAAAGATATATTATCACAATAAGATCGCCAATAAAAGATGACCCGGGCCGAAAATTCATGATGAAGAGCATCACCGACAGCGTGGTGACCGCTATCAGACCGATCAGCGGCGCGAGGAAGAAAAGAAATTTTGAGGCTCCCTCGGGAACCATCGTTTCTTTCAACAACAGTTTAAGAAAATCAGCGTATGGCTGGTACCATGGCGGGCCTACTCTCCACTGAACGCGCGCGGTCACCTTGCGTTCAACCCACGTGAGAAATAACCCGGCGAACGCGGTGAAGATAAAACCCGGAAAGACCACGTACGCGAAGATGGTCGTCAACACGTTCATTATTTTCTCCTCACGAACGCGTCCTTTGAAACAAAGCGCACGCCGAGCTCCAGTTTGTCGATCTCCTCATCGCTCAGATACTTCAACGCGCCCGATGAACAAGCGGCCACGCAGCGCGGACCCGCTTCGCGGTCGCGGCAGAGGTTGCATTTCTGCGATATGCGGCGCACCAGCGGCATGTCGATGACCCCGAAAGGACAGGCCAGCGCGCAACTGTGGCAGCCCGTGCATATGTAAGCGGACCGCTGCACGATGCCGGTCGCCTCATCGCGGGTAATGGCTGACACGGGGCAGGCTGCGGCGCAGAGAGGCTCGGTGCAGTGCTTGCAGGCCAGAGGCAGATAGGCAGTTACCTCAAGATCGGCATGGCGGATGCGTGCCTCGCCTTTAAAGGCAGCGCGGCAGGCAGCCTCGCAGGACCGGCACCCGCAGCATACGTCAAGATCGAGCACTATTCTTTGCGCCATATCTTAACTGCGGTCGGCATGAAGCGGACCGTTTGTTCATCGATCCAGTAATCAAAAAGACCCCTGGTCAGGCTGGTCTCGGCCGGCACCGCGATCACGCCCGGGTCTGTATCATGAGAGATCTTTGCCGGCAGGCTCTGCCGGGATTGCGCCGATTCGACAACGACCGTTTCGCCATCCTTGACGCGCAGAGCCGCGGCATCCTCGGGATTGATCTTGAGCATCTCCGGTTCGAAAAACGCGCCAAAACAAAAAGCTAGTTTTTCGCCTACCAGCCGGTAACTCTTTTTCTTCCGCTGCCGGGACCGCTCTACGGCCTGTCCGACCCGGGCTTTAAGGTTTGCGGCAAGCCTTGGCGCTGCCGCTGATTTTTTTTCAGCCGGACTGGTATTTCCAGGCAGCGGCAGCAGTTCTAAGATCGTCCGCACACCGCTGGGCGCCAGGACCGCCCCGCTGATCGTCTTTTCACCAAAGATTGTCGTCACGGTCCCCGCCTTTTCGATGTTCAAAGCCAAAGGCATGGCCGTGCAAGATCCCACCCGCCATGGCGTGGCAGCGACCAGGTGGACGCCTTTCAACTCCTTTGCCAGTTGAGGATAATGGTGCGGAAAGAGCTCGCCCAGGCATAACAGGTTCTTTATCCGCTTTTCCCTGATGCGGTCCATGATCATGGCAAAATCAACGCCGCCGGGATAACCGGCAAACTCGTAAAGCGGTACCAATTTCATGCCCGAGTGATCACGCAAAAGCCTGAGTCCTTCGGTCCAGAGCGAGTCATCATACGAGCGTCCAAAAGGCACGGAAGCGAACATGAGCCCGCCCGAGCCCGCGTTCTTAATAAGCTGCGATATGCCGTTGATGGTTGCGGCCGCCACGCCAGTTGTCTCCTCGATCCCCTGGTCCTCGAGATCGACCAAGGCCAGTAATAGCAAGACCAGCGGTTCGGTGCCGGCCTTTGCTTTAAGAAAATCCGTGGCAAAAGCGGCGGTGTGCGTTTTCATCGAATCGATAACGACCAGACGGTTCTTCCGGTCGCGCAAACGCCAGGCGATGATTTCTTTTGAGATCATCGGACTTTGATTGAATACATCCCCTACAAGGCAGATGACCTGCGCTTTATCGATCTGCTCCGGTGAAAAGGATGCCTGCTCATGGATCAAAGACGACAGCGCCGACTCTGATTCCAGGTATGCCGAGGCGTACTGATCAATAGAATTAGCGTGGCAGAACGCAACCAGCCGGCTGTATTCCTCATGCGTGATGTTCCGGTCGAATACAACCGCCAGTTTCTCCGGCTCAGCGACCATCTTCTGCAGATCCTTGCTGATCCTGTCCCAGGTAACGGGACGGTCGTTCTTGAGGGGCTGTGTCAGCCGGCGCGGATGGTCCAGGTAAATGGCCGACGCGCTGCCGCGCGGGCACAGGCGTCCGCTATTCGGCGAGCCTTTTGGGTATTCGACACCCCTGACTCCAAGATCGTCAAAGACAACCTCCAGTTCGCAACCATATCCGCAGAGCGGACACAGCGTTCGTTTGTTTGCTGCCATGGTCATAGGAACGGCTCCCGGATGTCCTTGACATCACGCCAGGTCAGAACCGGACCGTCCTTGCACACGTAGAAATGACCCAGGCGGCAGTGGTTGCATTTGCCAATACCGCAGGACATGTTCTTTTCCATCGACAGGAAGATATTTTCATCCTTAAAGCCGGCCTCAAGTAAACGCTGGGTCGAGAACTTCATCATGAGTGGCGGGCCGCAGACGATCGTCGGGGCGGCTTTTACGTCCACGGGGATCTTGTCCAGGATGGTTGTCACAACACCGACGCGACCGGTCCAGGTCTGATCGCCAACATCGACCGTGGTCAGGAGATCGACGTTCTTCAATTCCTGCCATTGAGGGATCAAATATTTATAGACAATATCCGCCGGCGTGCGGGCACCATACCGGATGTATATCTTTTTGAAATCGCGAGCCTGGCTGAGCAATGCCAGAAACAGGGCGCGCAATGGGGCAAAACCGACCCCGCCGCCGACGATGAATATGTCCTTGCCCTTGAACGCGTCCAGGGGGTAAGGCTTGCCGAAAGGCCCGCGCACGCCGACCGTATCGCCCTCGCTCAGTTTAAAAAGCTCGCGCGTCACCTTACCGACCCGCATTATGGTAAACTCCATGTCATCGGCATGCGGTGATGAAGAAGGTGTGAACGGCGCTTCGCCGACGCCCGGTATAGTCAGCTCGGCAAACTGACCGGCGAGGAAATCGATCGGCCGCTGGTCAAGGATAAAGGTCGTGATCGCGGGGGTTTCCGATATGATCTTCTTGATCTTGACCGCGATCGGATAATATGGGTTCATAGCGATTGCATGACCTCCCTGATGTCGATCTTTGCTGAACAGCCGCTGAAACAACGGCCGCATCCGGAGCAGGCCCGTTTCTTTTCGTATTGCGGGAAGTAATTGAACTTGCACTGGAAGCGGTTCCAGAACCGCTCATCGATCGCGCTTCGCGGGTTGGCGCCGCCGCCTACCCGCGCGTATGCCGCATAGTAACACGCATCCCAGCTCCGCACGCGCTCCATGTCCGTCCCTTTCTGATAATCGCTGAGGAGGAAACAATAACAGGTCGGACATGCATGCAGGCAGGCAAAGCACTCCACACACGCGTCACGGGCCTTGCGGATCGCCGCTTTAGGCGCCTTTTCGATCAGCCAAGCCAGGTTCTCTTTCAAACCCTTGGGATTGATCTCCTCCAGCCGCTGCATAGCATGGCGCCGCACCGCGTCGCGCTCTTCCTCATGCTCGCGCTGTGCATCACTGAACAATCTTTGATTGTCGCTGACGATAGCCTCGCCTCGGTCGGTCCTGGCATCAAAAAACAATCCGTTCTTTAATCGGGTGACGTTTATATCGCACATTTCTTCGCCATAGGGTTTCCCGCCGACGAGGTTGCAGAAACAGGTCGGTTCGGGTTCGGGGCAGTCCGCCGAGATAATCACGGTGTTGGACCGCTTGTCCTTGTAAAAGGGATCTGCTGGTTCCCATTTCTCGAATACCCGGTCATGCACATCAAGACCGTGGAGGTCGCAGCCCTTCAGACCGATAAGGTATAAGGTCTCACGCTTGCGTCGATCGATATCGACCGGGAACCGCGCGACCGTATCGCGCGACGGCAAAAAGAAATGCTTCATGTTCTCAGCCGTCCGGATCCCCGAGAAATCAGGTACGAGCAGCGGTTCCTGACCATAACGTACAAAATGTCTTTTTTTGTCTATTACCGCCGAATAGTAAACGGTCCCTTGGTGTGAAAGGGCTTCGATGAACTCTAAAATATTTTTTTCCGGGAGTAAGCGATGGCTCATGTTAATAGATAAAAATATGATAATTCATCATAAAATCGGAATAATTCAATATCATGAACCGTATTATAATAAAAAAAAGGGCGTTGTCAAGAATGCACAAGTGCGGATGAACCGGTCTGTCCTTGACTTGTCTATTTTTTGGTGTAGAATTGACCAATGACGTCACTTTTGATCAAAAAAGCCTCCGAGATCCTCACCATGACCGACGGCATCGGACTGATCAAGGACAGCTCGATCATGATCGATGACGGGGTCGTCAAACATGTCGGGAAGATCGACGGGCACGTCAAAGGAGAAACGATCGATGCCCGGGGATGCCTTGTCATACCCGGTTTTGTCGACGCGCATACCCATCTTGTCTTTGCCGGATCGCGCGAGCACGAGTTCGAGCTGAGGAATTCAGGCATTAAATACGAAAAGATCGCGAAACAGGGCGGCGGTATTTTCAGCACGGTTCTGGAAACCCGCAAGGCCAGCGAAGACGACCTGTTCAGTCTGGGGATGAAAAGGATCGAAAAGATCATGCAAAGCGGGACCACGACCGTGGAAATAAAGAGCGGTTACGGGCTTTCAAAAAGCGAAGAGATCAAGATGCTACGGGTGATAAAGCGCCTTAAGGAGCACGCGCCGATCGATGTTGTACCAACTTACCTGGTTCATGCGATACCGCCGCAGATGAAGGCGCGCGATTACATCGACATGGTCAACGAAGAGATCATCCCCGAGGTGGCAAGGGATAAGCTCGCTGCGTTCTGCGATATTTTCTGCGACAAGACCGCCTTTACCCGGAAGCAAAGCGAACTGGTGCTCATCCGCGCCCGGGAATTCAACTTGAAATTGAAGATCCATGCCGACGAACTAACCAATTCAGGGGGCGCCACTCTCGCCGCCAAACTGGGTTGCACGTCGGCCGATCATCTGATTTTTACGACCAGGTCCGGTATCAAGGACATGAAGAAATCGGGCGTGATACCCGTCCTCCTGCCGGGGACATCCCTGTTCCTGAAATCAAAGGTAAAACCCAAAATCCATCTGTTCATGAAGTACCGAACACCGGTAGCGATCAGTTCGGATTACAACCCCGGCACCTGTATGATCTACTCGATGCCGGTGATCATGTCGCTGGCCTGCATGCTTTACGGATTGACCGCAGAAAAGGCGTTCGAGGCAGCGACCATAAACAGCGCCCGCGCCCTGGACATTGCGGACCGGGTTGGATCGCTGAGGCCGGGCGGACAGGCCGATGTGGTGATCCTCAACACCGATCATTTCGGCAAAGTTCCGTACCAATGCGCAGAACCGATGGTAAGAATGGTCATAAAAAAGGGGAAGATAGTCTATGGAAAGAATAGTTGAGTGCGTTCCGAATTTTAGCGAAGGCCGTAACAAAGAGACGATCGACGCCATCGTGCAGGAGATCAAATCCGCCGGGGTCCAGCTCCTGGACGTTCAGATGAACGCGGACCATAACCGGGCGGTCATCAGTTTCATCGGCGGTCCGGAGCAAGCGTTGGAAGCGGCGTTTAACGCCACAAAAAAGGCGGCGCAACTTATCGATCTGACTAAACACCAGGGTGAACATCCCCGCGTCGGCGCGACCGATGTCATACCGTTCGTACCCATCACCAATATTTCAGTGGAGGAATGCGTTGAACTCGCGCGCCGCCTGGGCAAACGGATCGCTACGGAGTTAAGCATCCCGGTTTACCTCTACGAAGCGGCCGCTACCAAGCCGGACCGCGAGAACCTGGCGAACATCCGGAAGGGTGAATTCGAAGGATTAAGCAAGGATATTGAGACCGATCCTGACCGCGCGCCGGATTTTGGCCCGGCCAAGGTTCATCCGACCGCCGGGGCCACGGTCGTGGGAGCGCGGTTCCCGCTGATTGCCTATAACATTAACCTTAACACCGCCGACGTTTCGGTCGCCAAGAACATTGCCAAGGCGATCCGTTTTCGCGACGGCGGGTTCCGGCACGCCAAAGCCCTGGGTTTTGAACTGAAGGAAGAGAACCTGGCCCAGGTCTCGATCAATATGACCAATTATCTCCAGACCTCCCTTTTCCACGTATTTGAAGCGGTGCGACGCGAAGCCCAGCGCTACGGCGTAACGGTCAAGGAATCCGAGATCGTCGGTTTGGTCCCGGAAAAGGCCCTGATCGAGACCGCGATCTATTATCTCCAGCTTAACCGGTTCAATGAGAACCAGATCATGGAGTATCATCTCAGCGGTAAAGCCCATGAAGGGTCATTATTCGATTTTCTCACCGCCTTGTCCGATGCCACACCGACGCCGGGCGGCGGCAGCGTGGCGGCGCTGCAGGGAGCGCTGGGGACCG